>JAGDDB010000044.1 GCA_017958265.1 Oscillospiraceae bacterium
CAGAGGGTCGTAGCCCGTTTCCGCGGCGGCCTCGGCGCCGTCGCGGCAGGGCTCATAGCCCGAGGGCATGAGAGTCATGCGGCCGCGGCCGTGAGTGTAAGCCAAAAGGGTGCGGTAGTAATCCCGCATCGTTTTTACCGGGGCGCGCCCGCTTATTGCGGAAAACTCGCCGTCTCCCTCCTCGGAGGTAAAGCTGCCGTGCATGGCGCGAAGATCGTTTATCGCCCTGCCGAGCTGAGGGACGGGCAGCTCGATCCTGAATTCGTAATAGGGCTCAAGCAGTATGCTTTCCGCTTTCATGAGCCCCTGGCGGAAGGCCCGTCGGGCAGCCTGGCGGAAATCGCCGCCCTCGGTATGCTTCAGATGCGCCCTGCCCGCAACGAGAGTTACGCGCATATCCGTGACGGGTGAGCCCGTAAGCACGCCCGTGAGAGGAGGCTCTTCAAGCTGCGAAAGAATAAGGTGCTGCCAATTGGCGTCGAGATCATCCGTGCCGCAGAGCGAACGGAATTCGAGCCCGGCTCCGCGCTCCAGGGGTTCGAGCAGCAAATGTACCTCGGCGTAATGCCGAAGGGGCTCAAAATGGCCCGCGCCGAAGCTCGGAGCGGCTATCGTTTCCTTATACGTCACGCGGCCGCTTCCGAATTCCACGGGGATGCCGAAGCGGTCATTCATCAGGCGGGAAAGAACTTCAAGCTGTACGGGCCCCATGACGCGCAGCGATATGTCGCCGGTCTGCGCGGAATGGCTTATGCTGAGCTGCGGGTCCTCGTCTTCAAGGATGCGCAGTTTGGTGAACAGCGTGTGCGAGTCGCAGGCGGGAGAAGTGACGGCATAGGTCAGAACGGGCTCGATGAGCGCCGGGGCGCTGCCCGATTCGTCGCCCAGCCCCATGCCGGGACGGGTGGCGGTCAGCCCGAGTACGGCGCAGATCTCCCCGGGATGAGCCTCATCGGTCTGCGTAAAGCCGGCGCCGGAATAAATGCGGATCTGGGCGGCTTTTTCCTCGACGGGTTTTCCGTCGGAAATATACCGTATGGGCGAACGCACGCGAAGCGCGCCTCCCGTGATCTTCATGAAAGTCATGCGGGCGTCGCGGCTGTCCCGGGATATTTTGAATACTCTTGCTCCGAACACCGGGCCTGCGGGGGTTTCGGCGGTGAGCGAGTCCAGCGCGGAAAGAAAGTCCTCTACGCCGGTGAGCTTGAGGCCGGAGCCGAAAAAACAGGGGAAAAGGCGCCTTTGCCGTATCAGCCCGGCGGTAAGCTCCCTGGGTATGAGGCCGCGGGACACATATGCGTCGAGAGCATCCTCGGAGCATTCGGCAATGCTTTCGTACAGCTCTCCGTCCGGCGCTCCGAAATCGACGCAGGCGCCGTCAAGGCGCTCTTTTATCGTGCGCATGAGCTCCGCCCGCCGACCCTCGGCAAGATCCATTTTCGAAATGAATATGAAAACGGGTTTTCCGGAGCGTTTGAGAAGGCGCCATATCGTTTCCGTATGCGCCTGTATCCCGTCAGTTCCGCTTATGACCAGCACGGCGTAATCCATGGCCCGGAGAGCGCGCTCGGTCTCGGAGGAAAAATCGCTGTGTCCGGGCGTATCAAGAAGCGTGATCACGCTCTCGGGCAGCTCAATGCGCGCCTGCTGCGAAAAAATGGTGATACCGCGCTCGCGTTCAAGCTCGTGAGTATCCAAAAAGCTGTCGCGCCGGTCTACGCGGCCCTGCTTTTTTATGGTTCCGGCGGCAAAAAGCATAGCCTCGGCGAGAGTGGTCTTTCCGGCGTCCACATGAGCGAGAATGCCGAGAACTAGTCTTTTCATAGTGCGCCGGGTCAGCCGCGAAGGGCTGCGAGCCAGGAGGATATGTCGTCCGCTATGACGGGGGCAACGCTGCCCCGGACGGCGTAATCGCGCTCATCTCTGTATCCGTTCGTGGGCATGAACAGGTGGTTGAGCCCTTCATATTCCCTGAAGCTCACGTTTTCCTTGCCTTTGAGCAGGCGCTTCCATCCGCCGAAGTCGGCGTCCGGGTCGATTTGAAAATCCGCGCTGCCCTGCATGAAGAGCATGGGTATGTCAAGCTCCCTTGCGGTCAGAGCGGGCTGCAGGCAGTTGAGACTGTACCAATATGAGGCCTCGGTGCCCAAAAATGTTCCGGAGTCCCGCGGACCGAGACCGTTTATCATCGTTATGGCGGCGTCGAGCTCTTCAACGGCTGCGGCAAGCATTTCCTCGGGATAGCCCGAGGCGCTCATCTGGGCGAGATACTGAGAGTAGATTATATCCTGAAGCCGTCTCGGACTTCCGGCAAGGGAAATGATGCCCGCGGCACGGGGATTTTGCCGGGCAATGACGGGGGCGAGCATGCCTCCGAGACTGTGACCGAGGATATATATCCTCTGCGCGCCGTCGACGGAAGCGGCCAGCTCTATCGCGGATGAAGCGTCTTCAAGCACCTCCGACTGTACGGTGACTCCGCCGGAGGCGAGAGAGGGATACTGATAGTAACGCTTGTTGAAGCGCAGGCTCGCCGTGCCGCGCTCGGCAAGAAGATGCGCAAGATCGCGGAAGGGAGCGTTTCCGGCGCTGCCGACGGTTTCGTTCATATCCGTTTGCCCGGAGCCCTGAAACATTACGATCATATCTCCGCTCAGATCGGAAGGAACGGTCAGCATGCCGTCGATCATTCCGCCCCCGAAGGCGAGCTGAACGGGCTTTTCGGCATATTTATCTGTGGATTCGGGCCTGGGAGGAAGGGAATAATAGTTTACGTACAGCCCTTCTATTACTCCGCCGTCGGAAAAGGTAAAGCATACCGACAGGCCGCGCAGAGCATAAAGCATTATCACGGTCACGGAAACGTAACGCTCATCGCTGCTGACATGGCTGTCGTATATCCTGTCGAAGTCGCCCAAAGCGCCTGCTACGGAGGCCCAGGTATCGCGCAGAGCATCCTGAGTCATGGAAGCCTTCATGCCCTCGCCGAAGCGGGCAAAACAGTTGCCGAAGTCCAGCCGTGCCATTTCCAGGCACAGACTTTCCGCTAAAGCGGCAAGGTCGACGGTTTCTTTCATTGTTGGTATTCTCCTTGCTGCATCCGCCGCAAAGCGGCGGCGTTTTCATATAATTTTATCATTATCCGACGACGTTTACAACTCTTAAATGCCCTATTTCCACAGACGGATGAAGCCGCCGTCGTGCAGCCGTTTCAGTACGGTCAGCAGGAGCGGGAAAAGGATCATTCCCGCCACGCCTATGAGACGGAAGCCGAGATAGATCGATATGAGAGACGCGGCCGGGTGGGGGCCGCTGCGCTCTCCGAGCAGCTTGGGCTCCAGCAGGGAACGCACTGCCGCCACGGTGATGTAGGCGGCGAGCAGAACGACCGCCTTTGCGTTTTCGCCCGATACGAGGCTCAGCAGAGCCCACGGCACGAGTATCACGCCCGTTCCCACCAGGGGCAGAGCGTCGATCAGAGCGGCGGCAAGCGCGGCGAATACGGGGTGGCTGACGTCAAGAATGAAGAAGAACATCAGCAGCTCGGCAAAGCAGACGGCGGACAGCGTAAGCTCGGCAAGCGCCCAGTGCTTTACGGCCCCCGCGGAGGCGTATACCGCGTTGCGGACGGGCAGGCGTTTTTCCCGCGGGACCTGACGCCAGATGAATTTGCGCACCTCGTCATATCCCGAGCTGATGAAAAACGTTCCTATCGAGGCGGCGGAAAAAAAGAAGATCACACCCGGCGCGGAGGACAGCACGCTGCCGAGCAGCGACAGGACGCGCTCGTATATCCTGCCGGGCAGACTCTCGGCTCCCGAGCGCAGACCGGCCGCCGCGGCGCGGAGATAACGCTGCACTTCTTCCGGCGCGGAGACGATGAAGCGCTCGACGGCATTGCTGCCGCCCTGAAGCAGCGCGGGAAGAGAAGCGAGGCGCGAAGGAAGGGAAGAGGCAAACTCATACAGCCATATCAGCCCCTTCCAGCCCAGCGCGATCACCGCGGCGCCGACACCGCCGTACACCGCCAGCACGCCGACGGCGGATACGAAACCGCGCCTCAATCCGCTTCGCTCGCGTATCTTTCTCAGACACGGCTCCATCGCCGCGGAAACTCCCAAAGCGATGATAAAAGGAGAAAGATATCTTGCCGCCAAAAAAGCCAGCACGAGCGCTGCGGCGCGCCGTATCCATATGTTTGATCTGCCCATATTATCCGTCCTTTTTCGGGTGTATTTTTTTGTTGCATTTACAGCGACAGTATGCTAATATACTAAAATAATTGTACAGGCGAAACAGACGGAAAGTTGTAGAATAAAGGAGAGTAGAGCCATGGCATATGCAGCGATACTGGGTTACGGTACCGTCGGCTCCGGTGTGGCGAAGGTGCTGACCGACAACGGCGCCGAGATAGAAAAAGCTGCGGGCGAAGCAGTTAAGCTGAAATATATTGTTGATGTGCGCAGCTTTCCCGACGATCCCAACGCAGACAAGATCATAAGCGATTTCTCCGTTGTCGAAAATGACGCCGAGGTCGGCATAGTTGCCGAAACGATAGGCGGAACGGGAGTGGCGTACGAGTTTACCAAGCGCGCGCTTCTTGCGGGGAAGAGCGTGGTGACCTCCAATAAGGAGCTTGTCGCCTCCCGCGGCAGAGAGCTGCTCGGCATAGCGGCGGAGAAAAACGTGAATTATCTTTTCGAGGCGAGCGTGGGCGGAGGCATACCGCTGCTGCGGCCGCTGACACTGTGTCTCGGCGCCAACCGCATCGAGGAGATAAAGGGAATAGTCAACGGCACGACCAACTATATCCTCACCTGCATGGAAAAGGGCGGCATGAGCTTTGAAGAGGCTCTGGACACGGCACAGCGCCTCGGATACGCCGAACGGGACCCGAGCGCCGATATAGAAGGAAAAGACGCCTGCCGCAAGATATGCATACTTGCCGACCTGGCCTTCGGCAGGGAATTCGATCCGGAGAAGGTAAGGACCGTCGGCATAGGCGGCATCGCCGCGGAGGATATAAAAATATGCTCCGGCTTCGGCGCAAGGATAAAGCTCATCGCGCGCACCGGACAGGCGGAAGGGAAGGAATATATATTCGTAGAGCCGCACGTGGTCATGCCCACATGCATGCTCAACGGAGTGTCCGAGTCCTTCAATGCGATCCTCGTGCGCGGAAACGCGGTGGGAGAATGCATGTTCTACGGCCGCGGCGCGGGAAGCATGCCGACCGCCAGCGCGGTTGTCGGCGATATGATCGACGCGGTCCTGCACAGGGAAAAACGCCGCAGCATAGGCTGGGGAGCAGGCAATTCCGACCGGATATCCGACGGCTCCGAGCTCGTTTCCCGCTGGTATGTCAGATCGGGAGAACGCTGGGAGCTGCTCGACCCCTGCAGCAGGGCCGATACCGGCGATTGGGATATAAAATACCGTATAATGGACTAATTCGAAAGGAATATAAAAGAATGCTTATCGTGCAGAAATTCGGCGGCTCATCCGTCGCCGACGCCCAGAAAATAATGCGCGTGGCGGGCATAATCGCGGATACGAAGCGCGCGGGCAACGATGTGGTCGTAGTTCTGTCGGCTCAGGGCGATACCACGGACGACCTGCTTGACAAGGCCGCGGAGATCAACCCCAACGCGTCCAAACGCGAGCTGGATATGCTTCTTACCACGGGAGAGCAGATATCGATAGCTCTGTGCGCAATGGCGCTGGAAACCATGAACGTTCCCGCCATCTCCCTTACGGGCTGGCAGGTGGGAATGAGGACCAATTCCGATTTCGGCAACGCCAGGATCAAGACCATGGACACCACCCGCATAAAGGACGAGCTCAACGCGGGCAAGGTCGTTATAGTGGCCGGCTTCCAGGGCATAAACAAAAACGACGAGATAACTACTTTGGGCCGCGGAGGCAGCGACACTACCGCCGTAGCCATTGCCGCAAGGCTCCATGCGGATCTTTGCCAGATATACACCGATGTGGAGGGCGTGTATACCGCCGATCCCCGCATTGTTCCGCAGGCCAAAAAATTGGACGAGATAACATACGATGAGATGCTGGAGCTGGCCTCGATGGGAGCGCAGGTCCTGCATAACAGATCTGTGGAGATGGCAAAACGCTATAACGTAAATATGGAAGTTCTCTCCAGCTACGTAAGAAAAAGCGGTACTATTGTACGGGAGGTCGTAAAAACAATGGAAGAAACCAAGGTCAGCGGTGTAGCCAAAGATGAAAAAATAGCCCGTATAGCTCTGGTGGGCCTTAATGATGTTCCGGGCGTGGCTTTCAAGGTGTTCCGCGTTCTGGCAAAGGAAAAAATAAACGTCGATATCATTCTGCAGTCGATAGGACGCGGAGACACGAAGGATATCAGCTTTACCGTTTCCAAGGGAGATCTGGACAGGGCCGTCGCAGCTCTTGAGGCAGCCAAGGACACGATAGAGTTCGACCATATCACGGTCAGCGACAAGGTCGCGAAATTATCCGTCGTCGGCGCGGGCATGATAAACAGCCCGGGAGTCGCCGTGCAGATGTTCGAGGCGCTTTACAACGCCCATGTAAACATCCATATGATATCCACCAGCGAGATCAAAATCTCGGTGCTGATCGACTCGGCTCAGGCGGACGTGGCAATGCGAGCCGTCCATGAGGCGTTTTTCGGAGATTGACGATCGTTTGAACTGCCGCCGGGGCTTGTGCTCCGGCGGCAGTTTGGATACGTGCGGCAGTTTGGATACGGGCGGGCATTGCAAAGGACCGCCGGGTGTGTTAATATTTCCCGGGAAGGTGTATTCATTTGCTTTTTTCAAAAAAAACCTCCGCGCCGTCATGGCTCGTCTGCTTTTTGGGCAATCCCGGATCGCAGTATGAGCGTACGCGCCATAACGCGGGCTGGATGGTCAGCGATGTGCTCGACAACAGGTACCGCATAAAAACCTCACGGCTGAAATTCAAAGCGTTTACCTGCGTGGGAGAGTTCGGCGGTGAGAAGGTTTTTTTCATGCGCCCGCAGACCTATATGAACCTTTCGGGAGAGGCTGTCGGCCCGGCCGCGCATTTCTACAAGATACCGCCGCAGCGTTGTATCGTGATACAGGACGATACCGCGCTGCCGATAGGCCGTCTGCGCGTAAAGCGCGGAGGCAGCGACGGAGGGCACAACGGCATCAAAAGCATCATCTCCGCCCTCGGCACGACGGATTTTCCGAGAGTGAAAATAGGCGTGGGAGCGCCCGAGGGCCCGGACGACGACCGTATAGACTGGGTGATAGGCCGCCTGACGGACGGGGAATACGACCTGATCTGCAAGGCGGCGGAAAGCGCCGCCGACGCGGCGGAAGAAATTATAAGGAACGGCGTGGACAGCGCCATGAATAAGTACAATGCAACATGACGACCGTATCCTGCGCTGGCACAGCGGCGCTTTTCAGGTGATATCCTCTTCCAACGGATATCTGTTTGCGAAATTCATGCTTTACGCGGCGGTGGTCGCCGTGCTGCGGCTGCTGACGACGGGGCTGTCGGTGCCGTTTCTGCGCTGGTACCAAAGCAATGTAGAATATCTTCAGCACGGCAATCCCGAGCTTCCGCCTGTAACCGGCAACCTTATCATATCCCTTGTTTTCATAGTGGTGCTGGGTATAATGTGCCGGACTCTCGAAACAGGCTGGATAAAGATCGCGCTGGAGGCCTCGAGGCTGCGGGACGCTTCCGAGCGCCGCATTACGGACGGCTTTTCGGGTTCCTTTCCGAAAATAGCCGTTATCGAAATAATAAGATCGCTCGGCATTTATCTCGGGCTGTGCTGCCTTATTGCTCCCGGGGTTTGGCTTTTTTATCGCTGGCGGATGGTATACTTCGTATGCGCCGATAATCCCCAATACGGTCCGATACGCTGCCTCAGGGAAAGCGCAAGGCTCACCGCAGGCAGCAAAAAGCTGATATTCACGCTGGATCTTACTCTCATCATGCCTTATCTTACTTCATTTTTGATAACGCTTATCACAAACGGGATAGCCGATCTTTTCATGAGACCGAAGATAGCTGTCACGATGGCGTTCTGCTACAATGAACTGAGCGGCCATGAGATCGCCCGGCCGCCCGAGAACGGCGGAAATGACAGTCCGGGCGGTGGCTGAAATGGAAGACAGATTTGCAAGGCAGCGAATGCTCATGGGCGACGAGGCCATG
>JAGDDB010000045.1 GCA_017958265.1 Oscillospiraceae bacterium
CGCATCCCGGAACGCCCATCATGCACGCCTCGGGCCCCGCGCGCTGGCGGGCGCTGTACTATCCCTCGAGCTTCAATCCCGCGGCTGAGCTCCCGGACGAGGACTATCCGCTGATCCTCAGCACGGGACGCATACTGTATCAGTACAACGCCGCCGCCATGACGTCGCGCGCGCCGGGCCTTATGGAGATCGCCGGGGAAGGCTTCATCGAGCTGAATTTCCGCGACGCGGAGAAGCTCGGCGTTGCAAACGGAGAGCAGGTGCGCGTAACGAGCCGCCGGGGCAGCATTACCGCGAAAGCCCGTGTGGGCCGCAAGGTATCGCAGGGGGAGAGCTGGATGCCCTTCCATTTCCCGGACTCCCCGGTGAACAGACTGACCAACGCCGCGCTGGACGAATTCGCCCGCATACCGGAATACAAGGTATGCGCCGTAAGGGTGGAGAAGATATCGTAAAAACCGGCAGCGTTCGGTACAGGTGATAAACGGAAAGCCTGCCTTTTCGCAAACTCGCGAAAAGGCAGGCTTGATCGTTTTGAGTATGAGTCCGATCGGCCGGATATTACACGCAGGTGTAGCCGCCGTCAACGGCGATAGCCTGACCGGTAACATAGCTGGACTCTTCCGCGCCGAGGAAAATGGCTGCGGAATTCAGCTCGCCGCTCTTGCCGTAACGGGCCATGGGAACGGACTGCTTTGCGAAATTCTGGAAGAATTCGGAATCCAGGGTCTCGGTGGTCAGCTCGGTGTAGAAATATCCCGGGCAGATGGTGTTGACGGTGATGCCGGACTTCGCAAGCTCGGCGGCAGCGCCGCGGCTGAAGTTGACGACAGCGCCCTTGGTGGCGTGATAAGCGATGGTCGGGATCGCGGTATTGCCGACAAGACCGTAGATGGAAGCGATATTGATAACGCGGCCGTAGGTCTGCTTTCCGGCCTCAATGTTCTTCTTCATGTATCCGGCAAAGATCTTGGTGACTTCAAAAACGGAGGTGAGGTCCAGATTCAGGGTGAATTCCCAATCTTCCTTTTTGTAGTCAACAAGAGCGGTCCCGGTGCCTCTCTCGCCGCCGGCGTCGTTGATGATGACCTCAACATGGCCGAACTTGGCGTCGGCAGCGGCAAGCGCCTTGGTGATAGCCTCGGTGCTGGTCACGTCGCAGGCAACGGGAAGGACCTTTACGCCGTACTTTGCTTCCCATTCCTTGGCGCTGGCTTCGAGCCTGTCCGCTCTTCTGGCAAGCAGGACGAGATCGGCGCCGCACTGCGCGAAGCCCTCGGCCATCTGTTTTCCGAGACCGGAAGAAGCGCCGGTAATGGCAACGACTTTTCCTTTGTAATTGAACATGGTTTTCCTCCTGATAATATAATAAATAAAGTTTATTCACTATATAACGCTCACTGTAACATAGTATTCCATAAAAAAGCGTTACGGTCAATCGGCGTTTCCACGATTTTAAAGCGTCTGTTACGGGGATAATATGTGAATTGCACAAAACCGCTCCGCGGTACGGTTGACCGCTTTATCGAAAAAAAGGGCGTTTGGCATATTTTGTATTCGTATCTTCCGTACAGTTGTTATTTTCGTACCGATTATGGTACAATGACCGCAAAGCGGTCATTATACATTCCGACGGCGCGACCGACCGGCTGCCAAGCGGCCGCCGATAAAGATCATGTTTAACGGAGAAAGAGGCCCGGTAATGACAAACGCCCTGACAACAGAGAACACATTGCAAAACGGGAAAAAACTGCACCTTGAAATACTGAGGATCACCGCGTGCTTTTTCGTGATATTCAATCATACGGGAGATAACGGGTTTTTCCTGTTCAGCCTCTTTGAGCCGACAAGCGTGCAGTATTGGCTGTACGGTTTTATTTCCGTGTTCTGCAAATTCGCCGTTCCGCTGTTTTTCGCAATATCGGGCGCTCTGCTCCTGCCGAAGGAAGAGAGCGTCAAAACGGTTTTTTCAAAAAGAGTATTGAGAATGGCGATAATACTCGTTGTGGCTTCCGCGTTTTATTATTGCTTCAATAACGATTTTGATTTTTCGGCAATGAACATCGGCGCGTTTTTCGGCACGCTGTACGGGGCGACCCTTGATGTTCATCTTTGGTATCTGTATGCGTTTATTTCATTTCTCATGGCCTTGCCCTTGCTGAGACCCATTGCGAAGAACTTCAAAAATGAGCATTTTCTGTATATGGCGATCTGCGCGCTGGTTTTTACCGGAGTATTGCCCGTTGCGGAATATTTCCTGTGGAAGGGGAACCTCGCGCTGAACGGAGATCTCCGCATGACATGGCTGACGTCGAATGCCGTGATTTATCCGCTTATCGGCTATTATATCGAGAACAGAATGGACGTGCGGCGCGCGAAGAAAAAATTGCCGTATTTATGGGCGGCGAATATTGCCGCGATCGCCGTGACCTTCTTTGCTACATATTACCGGGCAAAGGTAATGCGGTTTTGCAGTGAAGACAGCTCGCAGGTTTTTTATAATTCTTTTGTTCTGATAAACATGATCACCGTTTATATCACGGCAAAATGCCTGTGCGATCCCGAAAAAATAAAGCCGAAGGCGGCGAAAATGATCTGCTCGGCCGGCAGCTGTACGCTGGGGATATATTTCGGCCATGTGGCGATCTTAAGAATATTGTACCGCAATGAAGTTTTGGACTTTTTGAGGGAAGATATCGGCATAGACCATATGGTGTCCTGCTTTGTGTTTTGCCTGATCATCATGCTCATCGGTTATGTGCTGACATGGATCGCGAAAAAAATACCGCTGCTGAACAAACTGTTATAGGTCCCCCGGGACAGCGATAAGACCTCTTCCCGCTTCGGTATCCCGAAGAAAGGGAAGAGGTCTTGAAGTATGTATGGCATATTCGGGTAAAACGGGATGAGGGCTTACCGCGCCTCGCTTTCCGCGTACATCGTCCGGTAAAACCGCGACAGCACCCAAAAGGCGGCCGCCGTCAGCACCGCCTCGGCGAAGACCTGGGCGAAGGGGAGACCGTAGAGGGGCCATATACGGTTGAAGACAAACAGGGCCGGGATCTCCAGCACCAGCTTGCGCAGTACGGCAAAGGCAAGCGCCTCTTTGCCCATGCCCACGGCCTGGAAGACCGCCACGGTGAAGTAGTCCAGGCTCAGCAGGGGCAGGGCCAGGGAGAAGACGCGCAGCAGTATCATCCCGTGGCCGATGATGATCTCGTCCGCGATGAAAAGGCCCATCCAAAAGCGGGGGAAGATAAAGAAAAGCAGGCCCATGAGCGTGATGAAGCCGAGGTTGGCGGCCCGGGCCGTTTGAATGGCGCGGCGGACCCGCTTCACATCCCGGGCGGCGTAGTTGTAGCCGATCAGCGGCATGGCTCCCTGGGCGATGCCATAGGTGACGTTCAGGGGCACCATGTAGATTTTGTTGCAGATGCCCATGGCCGCCACGGCCTCGGCCCCGTAGGCCGCGGTGAAGTTATTGAGCACGGTCATCCCCGTCACGCTCAGAAGATTCATCAGCGCCGAGGGCACCCCCACCTGGAACACGCCGGAAACGATGTCCTTGCGGGGAGCAAAGTGCAGGGGATTTATGTCCACATAGGTTTTGCCGCGCTTTTTCAGCAGCAGGACGGCGAAATAGAC
>JAGDDB010000004.1 GCA_017958265.1 Oscillospiraceae bacterium
CGAGCTCGTCCGGACAGGATACTATCAGGTTCCTCATGGCGCCCTGCACGGAGGTCACGGGACCGAAATCGCCCGTAAATAAATAGAAATCTCCCTTTTCCGCGGTCTTGTTTATGCCGCCCAAACGGTATTTCTCTCCGCCGAGCGTCATCGAGGTCTTCAGCTGCGGCCTGCCTATGAAGGCGCTGCCGTCGCTTCTGAAGCCGATGGCGTAATGTCCGGCGTCCGAGCTGATGAGACGGCCTTCGTCCACGATGATACCCAGAGGGACGTTGGTTGACATAACATAATAGTCGCCGTTCACTCCGGCAGCGGTATACCACCCCCGCTCCCCTGCGGCAGCCGCGGCCCCGGCAAAATCACTTATATCGGTGAGCTTATCCCCGTATATGACCGCGGGCGTAACGTTCTCATTGGGTATGTAATATATGCAGTGCTCCCGCTGCCTTCCGCCGTATTCCAAAAAGGTCTCGCGTATGCTCGTCCCGTCGGCCACGGCAAGACTGCGGCTGCCGTATTCTTCTCCCAGCGCCGCGGCATGCGTCAGCAGCAGGGCCGACGCCAGCAGTATTGAAATCATTTTTTTCAGCATCGTATGTACTCCGAAAGCAAGCCAAACGGCGTTATCGATCGCAATTCAAGCGCCTCAAATATAGCATAAGACGTCCGTTAAAACAACAAAATAACGTCGGTAAATGAAGGCAAAAAATCGTCGGCAAAGTCCTGAGGACTTTGCCGACGATAATTGTCCGTCAGTTCAGCATGGCGGCCTCCATCAGCTTGAAGCTGACATAGCCCGTGTCCTTGCTCCTGTAAAGATACAGGTTGATCTCGTCGCCTATGCTCATGGAATTGATAAGCACATACAGGTCGTTCGCGGTCTTGATCGCCATGCCGTTCGCTTCCATGATCAGATCGCCCCTGCGCACGCCGGCGGCGTAAGCCGTGCTGCGCTCATTGACGTCGGTAATATACGCTCCTTCGGGATAGCCGTAATACGCCGCCGCCGCCGCGGGAATATCCGACGCGGTTATGCCCGAGCTCGGCCTGCCCTTGATATAGCCGTATTCCAGCAGCTCGTTTACCACGGGCCCGACCTCTTTCATCGGCATGGCAAAGCTCATGCCGGTCGCTTCGGGATAGCTCCACAGGAACAGAGTATCTATTATGCCCACTATCTGTCCGTGCTTGTTTACGACCGGGCTGCCGGTGGCGTTCATGCCGAGGGAGGCATATATCTGCATCATGCTCAGGTTCAGCCCGAGATAAATGAATTGATCGTCCACGGATGATATCATGCAGTTCATTATATTGATATTATTGCCTACGGGATTTCCGATCACATAAATATCTTCGCCCGGAAGGCAGTTATCGGAATTGCCGAATTCCGCGGGCACGAGATCCTTCGCGTCGACCGAGATGACCGCAAGATCGGTGGCGTTGTCCATGCCTACGACCTTTCCCCTGTAGCTTTTTCCGTTAACTTCCGCTTCTATCGTTTCGGCGGTAAGCAGCAGGTGCGCGTTTGTGATGATATAGCCTTCCTCGCTCATCACCGTGCCTATCCCGGTATAGATCATGCCGTTGGCGTCGGACGTTCTGACTATCCCGACGGAACGGCTGAGCTTTTCATATATATCGCTCGCGCTCAGCTCCGCTCCCGCGTCGGCCGCTACGTTCAGCGTGGCTCCGCTCCATTCATGGTTGTCGATATCAACGTCGACGGTACCTGCGGGGACGGTGCCCCAGCCGTAAGACCACGGATACACGGACGCGTCGTAACCCGCGCCGTCCACGGGCGGGTACGGGTTCTGCATTTCGCGGGTATTGATCACGCTCAGGCGAAATCCGCCGCCGTCGCGGTCGATCTTGATGCTGTAATTCTTGGATATCCTGCTGACAAGCAAAACAAGCGCAACGAATATCAGCACTATTACCGCCAGGCGTACTCCGAAATTGCCGCGGTGTCCCGAGCTTTTTTTGATCTCCTGCTCTGCCGGCGGCTCGGACGCTGCCAGCGGGGAATGGAACTGATATCCGCCGTCGTCAGTATGCTCCGCCGGAGCCGTGTAAGCATCGCTGCTCATGCCGACGTTGTTTTTTTCCTCATCCATGGCATATCCCTCCGAATATACGGTATTGCTGTGAAGCGGCGCCGCCCGGACAAATGTCAGGAGCGGTGCGCAAGGGTAAGAGAAAATACGAATTCCGTTTTGCCGTCTCTCGACCGCGCCCAGATATCCTCGCCCAAGGCGTCTAAAATGTTTTTCACTATATACAGGCCCAGGCCGACCCCGTCCCTGTCCAAAGAACGCGAGCGGTCCGATTTGTGAAATCTCTCGAATATGAAGGGCAGATCGCTTTCGGGGATGGTCTCTCCGATATCCGTCACGGAGATGTACGCCTTTTCTCCCTTTTTATATAGGCTTACGGTCAGTTCCGTGCCCTCCGAGGCGAATTTGACCGCGTTCTCCGTGATATTGTATATCACCTGCGAAACGGAATCCCCGTCTCCGCGGGCGATGATATCGTCGCTGGGCAGCTGCAGCCGCAGCTGAAGCGCCTTATTGTTTATCTTGTCTTCGAGCCCGACCACCACGCATCTTATCGCTTCGCATACGTCGAAGGAGCCCTGTCTGAGATCGTCCGGCTGCATTTTGGATATCTCGAGCATGCGTCTGACCAGCTTGGACAGTCTTCTCGTCTCATCCGAAATAATACTCAGATACTTCGGCGCCTTATCCATGGGGATAGTGCCGTCCAGCATCCCGTCGGCAAAACCCGCTATGGTCGTCATGGGCGTTTTCAGCTCGTGGGAAACGTTAGCGACAAACTCCCGCCTGCTGTATTCCGCTTTTTCAAGAGAGCCCGCCATGTTGTTAATGGCTCTGGCAAGCTCGCCTATCTCGTCCTCCCTGCCTCCGTCGTCCACGCGCACGTCCATATCGCCTTTCGCAAAGGCCCTGACCGCGTCCGCCATTTCCCTGAGCGGCTTTGCCTGACTGCGGCTGCTCAGGAGCGTAACCGGTATTGCGACGATGATGAGCACACAGGCAGCCAAAAGGAAAATCAGCATATAGTCCCGCGACATCTCCGCGACTTCGCTGCGCCCGGAAGCGGCAAAAACATAGCCTATGCACTCGCCCGTATAGTAGTCGTTCACCCGCAGGGCCGATACGTAGTTTTTCGAGTCGTAGTACCCGCCGAGATTTGTAAGCGCCGAATACTCGCCCTTTTCGTACAGTATCTCCAGCACATCCGTCGGGATATACACGCCTATGTAGCCCTCGCCGGAATGCCATATTACGAAGCCGTCCATGTCACATATGAAAATGGACGTGGCGGTGGCCCGCGAAACCGACGATATCGTTATCCTCAGCTGCCAGTTGTCCAAAGGCGACTCGGTGTACATGGCCGCCGCCGCGCCCGACACCACCGCGGCGGTGGAGTTGAGCATCTGCTTTTTCTGGCGCACCATGTAATCATAGCTGATGGCGAAAAACGAGGAACCTATTATTATCAGGCTCAGCAGTATGAGCCCGGCCTCGAAAAAGAGGTTACGTCTGAATACGCTCTTCATTGATCCGCGGTTTCGAACTTATAGCCCACGCCCCACACGGTCTTGAGCGCCCATTTATCGCTCACGCCCTCCAGCTTTTCACGAAGCCGCTTTATATGCACGTCTACCGTGCGGGAGTCTCCGAAATAATCGAAGCCCCACACCTCGTCCAGCAGCTGATTGCGCGTATAAACGCGATTGGGCGACGAGGCAAGGTGATACAGCAGTTCCATCTCCTTGGGAGGCGTTTCCACCTTTTTCCCGTCCACGGTCAGCTCATAGCTGTCCAGGTTGATCTCCAGCTTGTCGAAGGTCAGTCTGTGCGCTTTCACGCTGCGTCTCATGACGGCGTGGATCCTTGCCATAAGCTCTTTAACGTCGAAGGGTTTGGTTATGTAATCATCCGCGCCCATCTCCAGGCCCTGGACCTTATCCAGGGTCTCGCTTTTGGCAGTCAGCATGATGATCGGCGTCTTCATGCTCTCGCGTATGCTCCTGCACACGGCCCAGCCGTCCATAACGGGAAGCATGATATCCAGCAATATCACGTCCGGCTGCACCCTTTTTGCCTCGGATACGCCGGTTGCTCCGTCCGCGGCGGTATATACGGCAAAGCCCTCTTTTTCAAGATACAGTCTCAGCAGCTCGGCAATATTGACGTCGTCCTCTATTACAAGAGCTTTCATTTGCACACCTCACTTATCGTCAGCGGAAAAGAACAAACAATGCATTGATGATATTATAGCATTGTTTTTTATTCAAGAGTGAACAATTTGTAAAGAAGACGCGCGTTTTTTTCGGCGCGCCGAAAAAAAGAACGCCGGCGCGGGGAATACTCCCCGCGCCGGTGTTTTTTAGCACGATAAGGTGTTATTACTTCAGCTCGATAACAGCGCCGACCTCGGCGAGCTTCTTCTTGATCTCCTCGGCCTCGTCCTTGGAAACGCCTTCCTTGATCTTGGCGGGAACGCCTTCGACAAGAGCCTTGGCCTCGGCCAGGCCCAGTCCGGCGATGACTTCGCGGACAGCCTTGATGACCTTGATCTTCTCGGGGCCGAAATCGGTCATGACGACGTCGAACTCGGTCTTCTCCTCCGCTGCGGGAGCAGCGGCGGCGGGAGCGGCGGCAACGGCTACGGCCGCGGGAGCGGCGGCGGATACGCCGAACTCATCCTCAAGAGCATGTACGAGCTCGCTGAGCTCGAGAACGGTAAGATTTTTTACTTCTTCAATAAGAGCGGTTACTTTTTCGCTGGCCATTATAATTTTCCTCCTGTAAAATAATTCTGTTTCCGGGCCTTCGGCTCAAGCCGCGCCCTCTGCCTTTTTGTCCGCTATTGCCTGAAGGGCAACGGCAAGACCGCGTATGTTTGCGTTGAGAACGTTCGCGAAGCCGGTGAGAGGCGCGATCATCGTGCCGAGCACCTGGGCGACCAGCGCGTCCTTGGACGGCAGCTCGGCCAGAGCCTTCACCTCTTCGGGGGTGATGACCTTTCCGTCTACAAAGCCTGCCTTGACTCTGATCGTACTGTCCTTTTTGTCGGCATACTCACAGATGATCTTTGCGGCTGCGACGGGGTCATCGTGGCTTGTCGCCATCGCGGTGGGTCCGTTGAGGATGGGATCCAGGGCGTTGAAGCCCACCTGATCGGCGGCGAACCTGGCAAGAGTGTTTTTGATTACGGAGTACTCCACACCGGCGTTGCGCATCGCGCGGCGCATTTCCGTATCGGTCGCGACCGATGTGCCGATATAATCGACGAAAACGCCTGCGCTGGAAGAACGCATCCTCTCGGCGAGCTGAGCGACCGCAGCCTGCTTTTCACTCAATACCTTTGCGTTTGGCATATTTTCACCTCCGTGCTGAAATCACGTTCCAATAAGAAAACCCCCATGCCGGAAGACATGAGGGTATAAAGCATCATAAAAGAAGCTCTCCTCGGCGGGACTTACATCAAAAGAAAGCCTGCTGTCTTCGGAACGCTGCGATACAATATCATATTATCCTGCCCCTGTCAATAGCCGGGAGCACTTTTTTTACATCAGCTTGACCGTATGGTATACCGCGTCGATAAACAGGAACGCGCCGACGGCGAATATGGCTCCGTAGGCGAAGCCGCTGCCGAGCAGTACGCCGAGCACGGACGCTGCGAGGGTCAGCACCGCGGCAATGAACACCGTGGTATACTCCGGCCTGTCTCCGCTCTTCGCCCGCGTATACCTCACGCCCGCGGCGATGAGCACCGCGGCGGACAGCACCACAGTCAGAATAAAGAAGAATTTCAGCCCGAACACCGAGCCTCTGACCGCGGCAAGGGTGACGAGAGCGAGAGTACAAAGCGAGCATTCCGCGAAAAACACATGCCCGAAAATGATGTATACGAATGCGAGCGCCGCAAGCACCGGCGCAGCCACGCATACCGTCAGCGCGCCGCTGCCGTGAGCGTAATATATAAGCTCGCTCGATACGAAGAGCGAGAACGCGAATATCAGCGCCCAGGCCGCATATTTCCACTTTTTCCCGAAAGCCGCCATATACGCCGTCGCCCCGGCCGCAAGCACCGTCAGCACGGCAAACACGTACCGCGCCGTGTTCATGCTCCCCGCGTGGCCCACCCTGAAAAGGCGGCTTCCCATCCTGCGGTAATAGATCATGCCTATGGCTTCTACCGTCACGGCAATGAGCAGTATGACGACTATTCTGTAAAAGGCCGCGTTTTCTTTGTCCTTCTGGACGGAAGGCGGTCTTTTTTTGTTTTTATTGTCGGCCATGTTTTCACTCCAGGTTGTTTGTATGGTACATAAGCGCCGCCAGGGCGCACAGCGGCGCCGTTTCGCAGCGCAGTATCCTTTTCCCGAGGCTGACGGGTATCAGCCCGGCCTTCTCCGCCGTATCCGCCTCATGCTTTTCAAACCCGCCCTCCGGTCCGGTGACGATGGACACTGACGTTATCCCGTCCCCGGCGGCCTCCAGCGTTTTTTTCATCGATCTCAGGTGCTCTTCCTCCCAGAAGAACAGTCCCAGCTGCGCCTGCGAGGCGTGCTCGAGCATGGTTTCGAAAGACTGCTCGATGCCCACCTCGGGTATGCTCGCCCTGCCGCACTGCTTTGCGGCCTCTTCGGATATTTTGTTCCAGCGCTCGAGTTTTTTTATTATCGCCGCGGCGTCGGGCCGCGAAACACAGCGTTCCGAGCGGAAAAACACTATCCGCGACGCTCCCAGCTCAACGGATTTCTGCACTATCGTTTCGGCCTTGTCGCCCTTGGGGAAAGCGGCATAGACCTGAGCGAAAACGTCCGGCTCGCTCCGGGACGGAATGACACGGATTATCTCCGCCTCGGCGCCCTCGGGGCCCGAGGAAGTCAGGCGGCACTCATAGTCGTTTCCCTCGCCGTCGCATACGATAAGCTTTTCCCCGCGTTTAAGGCGCAGCACCCGCAGATGCTCCGCGTCTTTTCCCTCTATATACGCCATTCCGCCGAATATATTCGAGGCGGCTATGAAAAACTTGGGCATAGGCACCTTTATCCTTCGGAACTCATATCATGGATATGAGGTGATCGAATTGAATTTCAACTCCGTTTGGAGCAGGGTCACCGGCGCTTCCGCGGCCTGTGCCGAGCCGGCATCGCTCCTCGAGCGTTTTTCGGCAAACGAGGTATATGACGCCGCGTATTACTCCGCCCTTGCTTCAAAAACGAGATCCTTTACGGCGAGAAAACTGTTCTGCGCGCTTTCGGCCGACGAAAACTCCCATGTCCGCCGCCTCCGGCCCGCTTATTTTCTGCTCACGGGACAAAGTCTCGCCCCGGCGGCGCCCGGAGTATCCTTGCCGCCCTCCCTGCTGGATGCCGTGAGGATCCGTCACGGCGAAGAGCTGTCCGCGGCAGCCGAGTACGATCGGGCGGCCGACACCTGGCCGGACCGCGATGCGGCGCGGCTCTTTGCCGAGCTTGCCGCCGACGAAAGGCGGCATGCGGCCGAGCTCAAGCGGCTGCTCGAAAAATGCTTTTAGCGCAGCAGATTGTCCCTGTTGTATGAGTGGAACAGCAGTTCATCCAGAGCGTAGCTGACGTAGCGTCCGTCCCCGCGGACGGCGAGCACCTCCATATCCGGAGAAAACTCGCTGAGCACCTGACGGCAGCTGCCGCAGGGCATGCAGTATTCCTTGCCCGAGGCGGAGACGATCGCTATTCTTCTGAAGCTCCTTCTGCCCTCACTCACGGCCTTTGCCACCGCGGCCTGCTCGGCGCACATCGTGCTGCCGTAAGCCGCGTTTTCAACATTGCAGCCCGTGAACACCGTGCCGTCCGTGCATTCCAGCGCCGCGCCCACCGCAAAGCCGGAATAGGGCGCATATGCGTTTTTGGACGCGTCAGCCGCGGCCTGGATCAGTTCTCTGTCTGTCATGGCGCTGCTCCTTTCGGGGCGGTCAAATCGGCCGATACCGCCCGCCGTATCCCGGCAGGGCGGCTGCAGCTTATTGTAGTATTATATCGTCGGTATTACCGATTGTCAATTATTCCGTTCCCGGCTCCGGGGACTGCCGCATGCAGATCCTTCAGTCGTCGGTCATCACTATCACGCCGCACTGGCTGCCTCTTCTGCCCGCCGTATATCTGTGCGACCAGTATTTGTCGTGCATGCACATGGTGCACTCATCGCTTACCTCGATGCTCTTCACTCCGGCTTTTTCAAGCTGGCGGCGGTTGAGGCCCTTCAGGTCCACTTTTCCGCCGGCGAAAAACTCTTCCGCCTCTTTCCCCATGAGCCCGCGCATCGCCTCGCGGACGTCGTCGCCCGTTTCATAGCAGCATACGCCTATCGACGGGCCGATATACGCCTTGATTTTCCCGGGAGGACAGGCCATCATGCCCGCGGCCTTCGCCGCTATGCCCTTGGCCGTGCCTCTCCAGCCCGCGTGGACCGCCGCTATCTCGCCCTCGCCCTCGAGCAGCACGGGGACGCAGTCCGCCGTGAAAACTATCAGCGCGAGGTCCTTTTCCGAGGTAATGAGCCCGTCGGCGACATATCCGACCGGCGCGAATATATCCGTTTTTGCAAACGAGGAGTCCACGCGCAGTATCACGTCGGTATGCTCCTGGTTTGCCGTCACGAAGCGTCCGCAGCCTATTTTTTCGGCGAGACGGCGGTAATTTTCACGCACCGCTTCCTCGCTGTCGCCCCTGCGCAGACCGAGGTTGAAGCTTTCGTATATCCCCCGGCTCACTCCGCCGCCGCGATCCGTAAAAATATGCTTTACGCTCATCTGTCTCTGCCGTGGCAGTATTTGTATTTCTTTCCGCTGCCGCAGGGGCAGGGATCGTTCCTGCCTACTTTCTGTCCCTTCCTGACGGGCTCCTTCCTTCCGGTGTCCGAGGGCGTGTCGCTCTCCTTTGCCACGCGCTTTCGCTCCAGCCCGTCCTCGGGCCGCTTCAGCTCCACGGTGAACAGCCTGCGCGACACCTCGTCCTTGATGCAGTTGACCATGGCCTCGAACCTCTCGAAGCCCTCCTGCTTATACGCGTCTATGGGCTTGGTGTTGCCGTAGGCCCGCAGAGATATGCCCTGTCTGAGATCGCTCATGGCGTCGATATGATCCATCCAGTACTCGTCCACCACGCGCAGCAGGATCACTCTTTCAAGCTCACGCATCACGGGCACGTCGGTGCCCGGCATATTGCCGAAGCGCTGCTCCTTTTTATCGAGGAAATCGAAAGCCAGCTCTTTCAGTCTTTCCAGCAGATACTCGGCGGTATAGTTGTTCAGCTCTTCCGTGGTCGGATCGAAATCCCCGTCCTTCACGAACAGACTGCGGTAGGGCCTGAGTATTTCGTCAAGCTCCTTTCTGTCGGAGACATAGCCCTTTTCCGCAAGTACGCCGGACATGTTCAGCGCTATGGAGTCCGCCACCATGTTGCGCACGCTGGCGCTTACGTCCTCCCCGTCGAGGACCTGGCGGCGCTGACCGTAAATGAGCTCCCTCTGCATGTTCATTACGTCGTCGTATTCCAGCACGGTCTTTCGGGACTGGAAGTTGCGGCTCTCGACGCGCTTCTGCGCGTTCTCCAAAGCGTTGGATACCACCTTCTGCTCTATGGGCGTATCCTCGTCTATTCCGAGCGTTTCCATCATGGCCGCCACGCGCTCGCCTCCGAAAAGGCGCATGAGATCGTCGGTCATGGCGATATAGAAGCGGGTCTCGCCCGGGTCTCCCTGACGTCCGGAACGTCCGCGCAGCTGGTTGTCTATACGCCGCGATTCGTGCCGCTCAGTGCCCATGATGAACAGGCCGCCCGCCTGCTTCACCTTTTCCGCCTCCGCGGAGGTGCTTTCTTTGTGCCCGGCGAAAGCCTCGGCATACATCGCCCTTGCGCCGATTATTTCCTCATTGTCCGTTTCCGCGTAGCCCGTGGCCTCGCTGATAACCTCGTCGGGTATGCCCGCCTTTCTGAGATCGCTCTTGGCCATATACTCGGGGTTGCCGCCCAGCATGATATCCGTGCCGCGGCCCGCCATGTTCGTTGCTATGGTGACCGCTCCGAAGCGGCCCGCCTGGGCCACTATCTCGGCCTCGCGCTCATGGTGCTTGGCGTTGAGCACGTTATGGGGTATTTTCATCTTTGCAAGCAGCTTGGAAAGCTGTTCGCTCTTTTCTATGGAAACGGTGCCCACCAGCACCGGCTGGCCCTTTTCATGGCACCGCTCTATCTGCGCGAGTATGGCCCTGTCCCTTCCCTCGCCGTTTTTGTAGATGGCGTCGGGATAATCTCTGCGCATGAGCGGCTTATTGGTGGGTATCTCTATCACGTCGAGATTGTATATGGCCTGAAATTCCTCCTGCTCCGTCAGCGCCGTGCCGGTCATGCCGGACAGCTTGCGGTACATGCGGAAATAGTTCTGGAAGGTTATGGTCGCGAGAGTCTTGCTCTCCGAGCGCACATCCACGCCCTCTTTGGCCTCAATGGCCTGGTGCAGGCCCTCGTTGTATCTCCGTCCGTACATAAGGCGGCCGGTGAATTCGTCGACGATGATTATCTCGCCGTCCTTTATGACGTAGTCCACGTCCTTTTTCATGATGCCGTGGGCCTTGATCGCCTGATTGATGTGATGACTCAGCGTGGAGTTTTCTATATCCGAAAGGTTTTCTATGCCGAAATGCTGCTCGGCCTTCGCTATGCCCCTGGCGGTAAGGGTGACCGATTTCGCCTTTTCGTCGACGATGTAGTCGGCGTCGATGTTTTCATCTTCCTCGGCCTTTTCGTCGGTGCTCGCGAAAACCGCCTTTTTCAGCCGCTTGACGAAATCGTCCGCCTGCCTGTAAAGCTCGGATGAGTCCACTCCCCTGCCGGAAATGATCAGCGGGGTCCTCGCCTCGTCGATGAGGATGGAGTCCACCTCGTCCACTATGGCGAAAACATGTCCTCTCTGCACCATTTCCTGCTTGTAAAGAGCCATGTTGTCTCTGAGATAGTCAAAGCCCATCTCATTGTTCGTGCCGTAGGTTATATCGGCGGCATATGCCGCTCTTCTCTGATCGCTGCCCATGCTGTGTATGATAAGGCCCACGTCCAAACCGAGGAAACGGTATATCTTCCCCATCCACTCGCTGTCGCGCTTGGCAAGATAATCGTTCACCGTCACTATATGGACGCCCTCGCCCGTAAGCGCGTTGAGATACGCCGGCAGGGTGGCGACCAGCGTCTTGCCCTCGCCCGTTTTCATCTCGGCTATACGCCCCTGGTGCAGTACTACGCCGCCTATGAGCTGCACATGGAAGTGACGCATGCCCAAAACGCGGTCAGCCGCCTCGCGCACGGCCGCGAAGGCGTCCGGCAGGATATCGTCGGTCGTTTCCCCCTTGGCCAGGCGCTCTTTCAGCCACGGGGTCTTCGCCTTAAGCTGCTCGTCGCTCAGCGCCCGGTATTCGTCCTCCAGCGCCTCTATCTTGTCCACGATCGGTTTTATCCTTTTCAGCTCGCGTTCGCTGTGCGTGCCGAACATTTTGGTAACTATACTCATTTTTCGCTCCGTAACGCAGTGTGCGTATCATTATTATTTATTTATGATCTCAGCCGAACGGCTTTTTTATCAAAAGGAAAGCAGAATAACTGTTCTTATAATGATTATACCATATTTTTCATGACAAATAAAGAGGAAACCGCTCCCGCTCCGATCGCCCTCCTTTGTGCCGGTGAAATGCACATGCGTAACTTTCGGGCGGCAGAGGTGTTGCAAAAGCAAAGACAAATGATATACTTTTAAAGCACGGCGATAAACGGAAATTCGGAGGGATGATCATGAAAGAAGAATGCTTGATCTGCAAAGCTCCGCTGGAGTATCTTGAAACGGATGTCCTTATGGAATGCGAGATATGCCGCAAAAAAGAAAACAGCAAGACAAGGTGCATCAACGGACACTATGTGTGCAGCGCTTGCCATATGCAGGGGCTTGACACCGTTATCGGTCTGTGCATGGAGGAAACATCAAAAGATCCGATAGCTATTATTGAAAAAATGATGGAACTGCCGTTTTGCCATATGCACGGGCCGGAACACCATGTCATGGTCGGTGCGGCGCTGCTGACCGCATATAAAAATGCCGGCGGAAATATAGACCTTCACGGCGCTCTGACCGAGATGATCAATCGGGGAAAGCGTGTTCCCGGAGGCGCATGCGGCTTTTGGGGCGCCTGCGGGGCCGGGATCAGTTCGGGGATGTTTATTTCCATCATCACCAAGTCTACGCCTTTGACCGATGAGCCCTTTGCCCTGTCGCATAAAATGACTGCCGAAGCTCTTGGCCGGATAGGTGATATCGGCGGTCCGCGCTGCTGCAAGCGGGATTCGTTCCTTTCCATCCTTTCCGCCGTTGATTTTGTCCGGGACCGCTTCGGCATTGAACTTGAAAAACCTGAAGTCGTGTGCCGCTTTTCCGCACGCAACAATCAGTGTATCGGCAAACGCTGTCCCTTTTCCCCGGCGAACAATTGATGCGGATTTCGGTCAATCGTGCCCGTGTTCTTTATTAAGCAGACGAAGGTTTTTTTATCGGAAACGGCAGCGATCGGCGCAGTCTGCCCGCCTGCGGCTCTTTGACGCCGTTTTTTCTTTCGTAATTTGACTTTTATACGCTCTTGTGGTAAAAATATATCCATCATTTTCAACCGGAGGCTTGGCTCAATGAGCAAGGAAAAGTTTTACATCACGACCCCCATCTATTATCCGTCCAGCAATCTGCATATAGGGCATACCTACTGCACCGTCGCCACCGACGTCATGGCGCGCTACAAGCGCATGCAGGGCTATGAAGTGATGTTCCTTACCGGCACGGACGAGCACGGCCTGAAGATAGAGGAAAAGGTGAAGCAGGCGGGCGTGACGCCCCAGCAGTTCGTCGACAAGGTCGTCGCCGGGATC
>JAGDDB010000046.1 GCA_017958265.1 Oscillospiraceae bacterium
CGTCCTCCGAGAGCAGCTCTCCGAGCACGAGCTTGCGGGACGGTCTGAGAGCGAGCGGGCCGCCCCTCAAAGGGCGGAACGCTCTGTCGGCTATTGTGACCGCGTCGTCTCCGCTCAGGCGGACTATGCCTATGGCGCAGCGTCCGGCTCCGCCGGCTGTCGCTGCGATGGTATCGGACATACGCATCCCTCCCACAGAATTTTGCAGGGGGCTGACGCCCCCTGCTCTTTTTCTTTTATTCCAGCTCGAACATCTGCTTTTGCAGAAGCAGCTTTTTGTATTTGATCTCCGCGTTTTCGGCCGCCTGCTTGAACAGCGTTTCCGCTCTCTCCGGGAAGGAAAGCGCGAGGGAGCTGTATCTGACCTCGCTCATTATGAAGTCCTGATAGCTGCCGGAAGGCTCCTTGCAGTCTATGGACAGCGGGTTCTTGCCCTCGGCCTCGAGCCTGGGATCGAAGCGGAACAGGTTCCAATAGCCCGCGTTCACCGCGGCCTTGGCCGTGCTCATGGACTTGCCCATGCCGGCCTTGGAGCCGTGATTGATGCAGGGCGCGTAGGCGATGATGAGGGACGGGCCGTTATAGCTCTCGGCCTCGCGTATGGCCTTGAGCGTCTGGTTGTAATCCGCGCCCATGGCGATCTGAGCCACATAGATATAACCGTAGGAGATCGCTATCTGAGCAAGATCCTTTTTCTTGACCGACTTGCCCGAGGCGGCAAACTGCGCCACGGCGCCTATGGGCGTGGCCTTGGACGCCTGACCGCCGGTATTGGAATATACCTCGGTATCGAACACGAACACATTGATGTTCTCGCCGCTCGCGAGCACATGATCAAGGCCGCCGTAGCCTATGTCGTAGGCCCAGCCGTCTCCGCCGAAGCACCAGAAGGAGGGCTTGGGAAGCAGGTCGGCGTTTTCTCTTACGAAGCCCGCGGCGTCTCCGTCAAGCCCGGCGCAGGCGGCCAGCAGGGCGTCCGCCGCCTTTTCCGCGGCGTCGGCGTCGTCCATGGCGGCGAGCCAGGCCTCCGCCTCGGCTTTGGCCTTGCCCGAATCGGCAAGCTCTTTTACCTTGTCGGCCATCAGCGCGCGGCGCTGACGCATGGCATTGAGCATGCCCAGGCCGAATTCGGCGTTGTCCTCAAACAGCGAGTTGGACCACGCGGGTCCCCTGCCCCTGCCGTCCACGGTATAGGGCGTGCTGGGAGCGCTGCCGCCCCAGATGGAGGAGCAGCCCGTGGCGTTGGCGATGAACATGCGCTTGCCGAAAAGCTGGGTTATCAGCTTGGCATAGGGCGTTTCGCCGCAGCCCGCGCATGCGCCGGAGAACTCGAACAGAGGCTTTTTGAACTGGCTGCCCTTAACGGTGGAGTCGGCAAACGGCAGTTCCTTTTCCGGCAGCTCGTTATAGCCGTAATCGAAGGCAGGCTGTTTGTCGGCCATTTCCTCGATATCCGTCATGACGAGCGCCTTCTCCTTGGCCGGGCACACATTGGCGCAGGAGCCGCAGCCGGTGCAGTCCAGAGGCGAAACGGTAATGGCAAAATGCAGCTGCTCGCAGCCCTTGCCGTTCATCTTCACCGTCTCGGTGCACTCGGGGGCTTTCTTCAGTTCCTCGTCGGTATAAACAAAGGGACGGATGGACGCGTGCGGGCAGACGAGCGAGCACTGATTGCACTGTATGCAGTTTTCCTTGATCCATTTGGGAACGCTCACGGCCACGCCGCGCTTTTCGTAAGCGGCCGTGCCCTGGGGCAGAGCGCCGCCGGCCTCCTTGACGAAGGCGGACACGGGCAGGCTGTCGCCGCGCATGTTGTTCACGGGGATCATGATATTGTCTATATATTCGCTCAGCTCCCTGCGCTTGGTCTCCGTGGGCGCCGCCGGGGCGTCGGGCTCGGGATCTTTCCAGGCCGCGGGGATATTGAATTCGCGGATGCTGTCAAGACCGGCGTCGACCGCGGCATAGTTCATGTTGACGACCTTTTCGCCCTTGCGGCCGTAGGAGGCCACGATGGCGTCCTTCATATACTTGACGGCGTCGTCGATGGGCAGGATGTCGGACAGCTTGAAGAAGGCGGACTGCAGTATGGTGTTGGTCCTGCCGCCCAGGCCGAGCTCCTGCGCGATATGCACGGCGTCAACGGTATAAAATCTTATGCCGTTCTCCGCAAGATACTTCTTTGCGGCCGCGGGGATCTTCTTTTCAAGGACCTCGTCCGGCCAGGGACAGTTCAAAAGGAAAACTCCGCCGGGCTTGATATCCTGGACCATGTCGTACTTTTCGATATACGCGGGGCAGTGACAGGCAACGAAGTCGGCCTTGGTGACGTAATAGCTCGACTTGATCGGCGACTTGCCGAAGCGGAGATGCGATATCGTCACGCCGCCGGACTTTTTGCTGTCGTACTGGAAATACGCCTGCACGGTCATGTCGGTATGATCGCCTATGATCTTGATGCTGTTCTTGTTCGCGCCGACGGTGCCGTCGGAGCCCAGGCCCCAGAATTTCAGGGACTTGATATCCGCCGGGGTGGTGTCGGGCTCTTCCGTGACGGGCAGGGACAGGTTGGTCACGTCGTCGTTTATGCCTATGGTAAAGCCCGCCTTGGGCTCGGCGCTGCTGAGGTTGGCAAAGGCGGAGAGCACGGCGCCGGGGGCGGTGTCCTTGGAGCCCAGGCCGTAGCGGCCGCCGTAAACGGGCACGTTTTCGAAGGCCGTGCCCTTAAGCGCCGCGACCACGTCCAGATACAGCGGCTCGCCGAGAGAGCCGGCTTCCTTCGTGCGGTCGAGCACGGTGATCTTTTTGACGGTCTCGGGGAGCGCGGCCAGCAGATGCGCGGCGCTGAAAGGACGGTAGAGATGGACTTCTATGACGCCGACCTTTTCGCCGCGGGCGTTGAGGTAATCCACGACCTCCTCGGCGGTGTTGCATACGCTGCCCATCGCCACCATCACGCGCTCGGCGTCGGGCGCGCCGTAGTAGTTGAACAGGCGGTAGCTGCGGCCGGTGCGGCGGTTGACTTCGTTCATATACTTTTCCACTATGTCGGGCAGCGCGTCAAAGGCAGAGTTGCACGCCTCGCGGGCCTGGAAGAAAATATCCGGGTTCTGGGCAGAGCCCTTGAGCACGGGATGCTCCGGCAGATTTGCGCGGGCGCGGAAGGCCTTTACGGCGTCCTCGTCGAGCATTTCCCCGAGCTCATCGTAGTCCCATACTTCGATCTTCTGTATCTCGTGGGAGGTGCGGAAGCCGTCAAAGAAATGCAGGAACGGCAGGCTGCCCTTGATCGACGCAAGATGCGCCACGGCGCCCAGGTCCATTACCTCCTGGGGATTGGACGAGGCAAGCATCGCATAGCCCGTGCTGCGGCAGGCCATCACGTCGCTGTGATCGCCGAAAATGGACAGGGCGTGCGTGGCAAGAGCGCGGGCGGAAACATGGATAACTCCGGGCATGAGCTCGCCGGCTATCTTATACATGTTGGGTATCATGAGAAGCAGGCCCTGAGACGCGGTAAAGGTTGTGGTGAGGGCCCCGCTGTTGATGGAGCCGTGGACCGCGCCTGCCGCGCCGCCCTCCGACTGCATCTCAAGCAGTCTGACTTTTTGTCCGAAAATATTTTCCCGTCCGGACGCCGACCAGTCGTCGGCCAGCTCGGCCATGACCGAGGACGGAGTAATGGGATATATGGCGGCAACCTCCGTAAACGCATAGGCAACATGCGCCGCCGCTGTGTTGCCGTCCATGGTTTTGAGTTTTCGTGCCAAAGTTCTTCCTCCTCATCGCGTTATCGCAAATGTTCATACAATGATTTTATCATCATTTTTTTGCACTGTAAATAATTAAAATGACTTAAAATATCGCCCCTTCTTGCATTATATACGGCAATAAGGTAAAATAATCGCAATGCCGATGGGCATTGCGATTATTTTACGGATAGGCAGCATAAGCGTCATACGCCGGCTGCCGGAAACGATACGTCTCTTCCGGAGGTGTTGCGGTTTGTCCGCGTCCACACAGAAAATAATGTCGCTGGGCGTCCGGGGAATACAGGGCTACGGCGTCACGGCCGAGTGCTTCGTTACGGGCGGAGCGTCGGGCAGCTTCGACATCGTCGGTCTGCCGGACGCCGCCGTGAAGGAGGCGCGGGAGCGCGTGCGCGCCGCCGTAAAAAGCTCGGGTTTTAAATTCCCTTCGGGCCGCGTCACGGTCAATCTCGCCCCGGCGGATACGAAAAAGGGCGGCACGCTCTACGATCTCCCCATATTCCTCGGCGTTCTGGCCGCCAGCGGACAGCTGCCCCCGGCCGACGCCGACAGCGCATTTTTCGGAGAACTGTCCCTCGGCGGAGAGCTCAGGGGCGTGGCCGGAGCTCTTTCCATGGCACTCGCGGCGAAGAGGGCGGGGATACGCTCTCTTTTCGTGCCCTCGGAAAACGCGGCCGAGGCAGCTTATGCCGAAGGAGTGCGCGTTTATCCCGTCGCCTCCGTTTCTCAGCTCGTCGAGCACCTTACCGGCCGCCGCGTCCTTTCCCCGCTGCCCGCTCCCGTCTACGCTCCCCGCCGCGTCGGCGAGGGCGATTTCGCGGAGGTCAAGGGCCAGGAAAACGTCAAGCGCGCCCTTGAGATAGCCGCCGCCGGCGGTCATAACGTTCTTCTCTCGGGCCCGCCCGGCGCCGGCAAGAGCATGCTTTCTTCGCGTCTCCCCTCCATACTGCCCGAAATGACCCGCCGGGAGGCCATGGAAACCACGGAGATCCATTCCATAGCGGGCCTTACCGGCTCCGACGATCCCATCGTGGCCTCGCGTCCCTTCCGTTCGCCGCACCATACCGTATCCTACGCCGGCATGGTGGGCGGCGGCGTATCGCCCCGCCCCGGCGAGATATCGCTTGCCCATAACGGCGTGCTGTTTTTGGACGAGCTGCCCGAATTCTCCCGCACGGCGCTCGAGGCGCTGCGGCAGCCCCTTGAAACGGGCGAAATAACCATATCCCGGGCCTCGGGCTCGGCCACATATCCCAGCCGCTTCATGCTGGTCTGCGCGATGAATCCCTGCCGCTGCGGCTGGTACGGGCACCCCTCCGACCGCTGCAGATGCACCCCCGCGGAGGTTAGAGCCTACCGGCGCAGGATATCGGGCCCCCTGCTGGACAGGATCGACATTTTCGTCAAGGTCCATTCCCTCAGTTACGATGAGCTTCGGGCCCGCCCGGACGGCGAAAGCTCGGCGGAAATAAGAAAGCGCATCGAGGCGGCTTTCGAAAGACAGCGCCGGCGCGGCTGCGAGCGCAACGCCGCCCTGGCGGGAAAGGCGCTTGAGGAGCATTGCTCGCTCGACGCGGAGTGCGAAGCGCTCATAAAACAGGCTTACTCGGTCCTCGGACTCACCGCCCGCTCGTACGACAAGGTCCTCAGAGTGGCAAGAACGATAGCGGATCTGGCCGGGAGCGGCGCGATAAGGCCCGAGCATCTTGCCGAGGCTCTCCAGTACCGCAGCGCAGAGCTTGAAAACGACGAGGTATAGTTAATAAGCGGCTGCCGCAAAACGTTCCTACGGGGCGCAAAGCGCCATAATTCATTTGACAGCCGCGCCCTGTCATCTTATACTTAAATTATAATAAAGAAAAGAGAACGGAGGGTCACTATGCAGAATTATGTAAACCGTCAGGGCAATCCCGCAACATTCGAAACCCTGGACGAAGTGCGCGCAAACGCGCCGATCGCCACAGCAAAGCTTTCCGGCAACGCCCGCATGCATCTCATTGCCGATCCCAAGCTGGAAGACTTTCCGAAGGACCTTGTGTATATCTACCGTTCCCCCGATCTTTACGGCGGCGAGACGGCCGCGCGCAACAACACGTCTTTCATTCTTTTTGCCGACAGGCGTTTCAGGGACAAGGACGAGGCTTTCGCGTATCTTAAAAGCCTCGGGCTCATAAGCCTGATCGACTCCGCCGTAGGCTCGATCATCCTCTGGATGCCCGAAAACGACGGCGGATACACGGAGAGCGATCTGCAGCACTGCTACGCGCTCATCAATTCCTTTTTCAGTCAGAAGGGCCTCGCCGAGATCAACGGAGAGCGCGCCCGCCCCGCGGAGAGCGAATACTGCGGCGGTTACGGCAAGAACTATATGTTCGGCGTGGGGATCGGAGCGAGCTTCATGAACAACTTCATCGCGGGCTCGCGCGAGGAGCTCATAGGCCGCATGGCGGGCTATTTCACCTACGGCGGCGAAATGTCCGAGGAAGTGCGCGTGAGCGTGAATGTGCCGGCTTTCCTTGTAAACCCCTGCGATACGGCCCTGAAGAAATTCCGTGAGGCCAACGGGACGAACGCCTACGCCCGCTGCGGCGAAATATCGGTATTTTACGATCAGAACATCCCTCTGCGCAAGGTCTGCGCCGCCCGGGACGCCGGGGAAGACGCAGGCGGATGGATGGAAAAGGCCTTCAAGAACATGTTCATGTTCCTGCAGCGCGCCTCCAACGTCAGCAGCAAATACCTCGAGCCCGCCGTTGCCAACAAGTATCTGGGCTATGTCCCCGCTCCCCCGATATCGCAGTTCTCCCTTGCGGAACGCAACCCCATATTTAACGGCCGCACCGTCATAGGCGATCTGCAGGTGACCTTCGTGCGCGACAGCGAGCGTTTCAGCGACATCAAAACGGAGGGCGGCGGATTTTTGGTAGAGCCCGGCAGTTATCTCGATACCTGGTACGAGGTCCTGCCTCAGCCGGTGCTGAACAATACCGCGCCCGAACACAGCGTCCCGCTGGTGCTGGCGAACCACGGCGGCGGAGACGATCATCTCATGTTCCTTGACGAGACCGGCCTGCTGCTCACCGCGGGCCGCGAGGGCTTTGCCATCGTCGCCCCCATGCACAGCGGCATGACCGTCATCGCGGGCGAGGTGCTGCCGAAGC
>JAGDDB010000047.1 GCA_017958265.1 Oscillospiraceae bacterium
GAAAGAGGCCGCTGCAAAACTCGCGTTTTGCAACGGCCTCCCGTCGGGTCACCTGCCCATTGCCCGCGCCGGCGCTTACCGGCGCGACCTGTATGCGAGCAGCTCCGGCTCCGAGCCGCCCTCGCCGTAGCGGCAAACGAGGATAAACTCCGTATCTGCGACGACGCCGCAGCACAGGTCCCCGGCTCCGAACTCGACCTGAGATGCAAGATATACCTTTTTGCCGTCCAAAAACCGGACCTTTTCTCCGCCGGGCAGCGGATACGCGAGATCCACAAACGAGCCGGGCAGCTCATGCAGCGCCTCCGCCTTCGCCGCGCCGTATTCTTCGAGCAGCTCGTTCACCTCGCCGAGAAGAGTCTTTTTGAATTCGGCATATTCTTCCAAACCGTGAGCCTTGATGTACTCCGCCGCGACGCAGCTGCCGCCGAAGGGCCTGCCGCAGGTCTCACGGCAGCCTTTGCACGACCCTTTGAAATCGCATTCGGCGCAGTTTGCGCCGCATATGGTTTGCATATTTTCTTTCTCCTTTCGACTGTCCGTCAGACGGCTGCCGCCGCGAAACGCGCCCCGTGACCCGAAGCACTTGATTTCTCGCGCCGCAGCCTTTATGATGATCTCATTGAAACACGAACGGGAGCTGATAAACGATGGACGATTGGCACGATAAGCATTATTCCTTCAATCAGAATACGCGCTGCGAGCACTTCCCCTGTCATAAGGGCGTGGAAGAAGAGAATTTCAACTGTCTGTTCTGCTACTGTCCTCTTTACGCGCTGGGCAAGGGCTGCGGCGGCAGATTCAGCTATCTTGAAAGCGGCTTCAAAGACTGTACCGACTGCACCTTCCCGCACAGGCGCGAAAACTACGGCGCGGTGCTGGATCGCTACCGGGACATCATCAAACTCATGCACGAAGCCGACGCCCGCCGGGACGCGGAGAAGGCGGAAAGCAAATAGACGCGGGGCTGTTCAAACGGGAGTTTTGAACAGCCTCCTTTTATCACGTTCCGTTCTTCCCGCTCTTTTTTCTGAGTTTCCGGACCGCTTTGTTCATCGCTTCGTCGGCCTCTTCATCCCAGACCGTTCTCTCGGGACCGAGAGTGCCGTACATCGTGTTTTCAAACGAATACGTCATCTTCGCGGTACGAATCAGTTCTTCATTGTCAGTGTCATTCTCGAATGTGCCGAGCCGATCGTAGATCTCCCGGGTGATCTCATAGTCATACTGCTCGCGTCCCTCCCGGCTGGTGTACATGATCTCCGCAAAGCAGCGTTTCGTATCGGGATCATAATACGCCGTCCAGTTGCTGCCGTGTTTTTCCGTTTTTATGCCTTTTCCGCGCTCCTGCATCATCCTGGCCCCCCTCAGCCGGAAGCTGTTTATAATAATACAAAACATAACATATCATATGAAACGCATTTTTCAACACTTTTCGATACTTTTCATAAAAATAACCGAAAATGAAATCGCGGCGATGCCGCGGTGAAATCTTCGGGCTGCGCCCTCGGATGAAATCGTTTGTATTCACTCACGGTGAGATCAAATCCGTCCTTCATCCGCACGGAGTGCGGATTTCACCGCCCGACAGGGCGATTGATCCCGTCCGAAGGACGGATCAAGCTGAAAGAAACCTGATTTGGCAAACAAATCAGGTTTCTTTCTGGCACGCCCGGCGGGGGTCGAACCCACACTCTTTGCCTCCGGAGGGCAACGTGTTATCCATTACACTACGGGCGCGCATTCATTATGTGCGGTGAGTATTATAGCAGTGCGCGAGGCTTTTGTAAAGATGTTTTCCCAGTGAAGGTATTGACTCTTTCCCGAACAAAATGTAAAATAAAAAAACTTCAATTATATGGGGAAGGATTGTCCGATGTTCAGCACGATCTTGTTTCCCGAATGGGAAATGCACGAAAAACCCGGGGCGTCAAAAATGCCCGAATGCTTTACGGACCTCAATTTGGATCAGATCATAGAGCCTCTGCTCCGGGAAAAGCTCAACCGCGGGCTCGGCCGCTTCTTTTACACTCCTTTGGAAGATATCGAAACGGTGCTTTTCCGCCAGAGCGTGATGCGGGATCTGGAAAACAAAGAGCTTCGCACCGCCGTTTCCGCGTTTTCCGAGGCCATGATACTCCTGTGGGAGGAGGCCGAGCAGCTGCGCGCTACTCTCACCGCGAAGACCACGTATGAAAACGATTTTCTCTCGCGCGGTCAGATGCTGGAGCTGACGGAGCGCTACTGCTCTCTTATCGACGAGCTCAGCTCCGTTTTGGGGAAATTCGCCCCGGCCTCGGAGGGCATGAAGGGCTTTTTCGCCTATCTCTCCGACTACGCGGTCTCCCGGGAGTTCAATGAACTGCGCGGCAATATCTCCGCCCTGAGAGAACGCTTCGACAAGGTGCGCTTCTGCATGCTTATAAAGGGCGACACCATCAAAATACGCAAGTACGAGGGGCAGGAGAGGCTTGCCGACTCGGTCGAGCCGCTGTTCGAACGCTTTATCTGCGAGGGACTGCCCAAGTATAAGCGGCATTTCCCCGAAACGCCTTCCAGCCGCAGTGTGGAGGCCGAGCTTCTCGGCATGGTGGCGGAGCTGTTCCCGGAGCTGTTCGGCGATCTGAACGCCTTCTGCATGAAATATCTGAACTATGAAAATGATACCGTCCTGCTTTTTGCCCGCGAGGTACGCTTTTATCTTTCGTGGCTGGAGTATACCGACAAGGTCGCCGATGAGGGGCTGTACTTCTGCTATCCCGAGCTGAGCATGACGGCCGACGGGCTGTATGACCTTGATTTTTACGATCTTGCCCTTGCGTCCATAATAGGCAAAAAAACCGTACCCAACGATTTTGAGCTCCGCGAGGGCGAGCGCATACTTGTTATAACCGGTCCCAACCAGGGCGGCAAGACCACCTTTACCCGCTCCTTCGGACAGGTTCACTGGCTGGCCTCTTTGGGCCTGCGCGTTCAGGGCAGCCGGGCGCGGCTGCTGCTGTTCGACCACATACTTACTCACTTTGAAAAGGAAGAGGATCTCGTCAACCTCAGCGGCAAGCTGCAGGACGATCTGATCCGTCTCAAGGCGATCATGGATATCGGAACGAGCCGAAGCATCTTCCTTATAAACGAGATATTCACCTCCACCACTTTGGCCGACGCTCTGGATCTGAGCGGACTGATGATGGACTCTCTTAAGGAAACGGGCTGTCCCGCGATCATCGTCACCTTCCTTGACGAGCTCGCCTCGAGAGGCAGCGACGTTGTCAGCATGGTATCGCTCATGAAAGATACCGTAAGCGAGGAGCGCAGCTTCAAGATCGTAAGGCGCGATCCCGACGGGCGAGCTCACGCCATGCAGATAGCCACGCTGCACAATCTGACCTATGAACAGATAAAAAGGAGGCTGGCAAATTGAGATCGGGCTTGATGTTTCGGGACAGAGATTTCAGCATATCGGCTCCCACCGTTTTCGGGCGCGATACCCTCTGTGCCGATTTCGAGATAAAACGCATAATAGAGCGCATGGCCGGCAAGGACATGAACATAGAGCAGGCCGTCAATTCCGCCCTGTTCAATCCCCTGTCCGACGTTGAGGATATCCTTTACCGTCAGCGTGTACTGAAAGATTGCCTGGAGCACCCGCAGCAGGTACGCGAGCTGTACGCGCTCGTTTCCCAGTCGGAGCACTTTCAGGCGGAGCTTGTCAAGGGCATGCGCACCGATCCTCAGATAGAGGACACCATCACCGACGCCATCACCATACTGCGCACGCAGATGGAGCACCTTAAGCTCACCCGCGACATGGTCCTGAAAAATGCCTCTCTCTTCGTTTCCGAGGGCTTTACCGAGCTTGCAAAGATGCTTAAGGCGCAGCTGCCCGACAGGTTTTTTTCCGACGTTGCGGCACAGCTGAAAGAATTCAGAGACCGCGACGGGATGCTTGTGGGCGTTTCTCTCGGCTCGGGCCTGCAGGGCGTGAACTATACCCTGCTGCGCAAAAAGGTCGAGCTGTTCCGCAGGCCGTCGAATTCCGGCACATATACGGTCAACAGCCAGGACCAGGCAGCCAGGACCGATATGAGGCAGAGGCGCGAACGGGCGGCCAACGACTGCGCAGCTCCTCTTGCCCGCGCCGCCGAGGGCATATGGCATTTCTTCACCCTGCTCTGCGGCGAGCTTGCCTTCTATGTGGGCTGTCTCAACCTGTACGACGCTCTCACCGGGCTCGGTATGACCGTATGCATGCCTACGCCTCTGCCGCCGGACAGCACGCAGAGAGAGTGGTCCGGACTGTTCGACATTTCCCTTGCTCTGCTTAAAAACGAAAAGGTCGGTACCAACCGTCTGGAAAGACACGACAAGCGTCTGTATATCATCACGGGAGCAAACCAGGGCGGAAAATCCACCTTCCTGCGCTCCTTCGGCCAGGCTCAGCTCATGACGCAGTGCGGCATGTTCACCTCCGGCGACAGCTTCGTCGCGCCGGTGCGCCTGAATATCTTCTCCCACTTCCGCAAGGAAGAGGACTCCGATATGAACCACGGCAAGTTCGATGAGGAGCTCACCCGGCTTGACCGCATAACCGACAGGCTTACCAAAGACAGCCTCATCATCTTCAACGAGGCCTTTGCCGCCACAAACGAAAGAGAAGGCTCCGAGATATGCCGTCAGGTGATCAGGGCGCTGGTCGAATCCGGCGTGGAGGTATTCACCGTCACGCATCTGTATTCCTATGCCGCAAGCGAGCTTGACAATCCCGAGGCGGTCTTCCTGCGCGCCGAAAGACTTGAAAACGGCGAAAGGACCTTCCGCATCGTTCCCGGAGAGCCCTTCGTGACAGCTTTCGGCGAGGATCTTTACAAAAAGATATTCAAGGTATGAGTCGGCGGGGACTATGCTCCCCGCCTCATTTTCCCTTTTCATTCGGCCTTGTCGGAGCGCGCGCAGCGCGTCTTTTCCCGGCAAAGTCCATGGGACTTTACCGACAACCCGAGGGGCGCGGCCCCCCCGCCCC
>JAGDDB010000048.1 GCA_017958265.1 Oscillospiraceae bacterium
CAGGTCTTTCCAATCAGCTCTTCCGGCTCATAATAGGCGTGGATGCCGCTGAGGATGGTCCTCGGCGTGCCGCTGCCGTCGTCCAGAGTAAACTGCAGGAGCTTTTTGGACTTCTTCACCGCCTGGCATTCCAGCACCTTCACGGCCCGGAAATCGGACTTGGAGAAGGTCTCAAAATCCACCTGATCGGCAAAGAGTGGCTCGATAACTACGTTGGAAAAGTCTATGGGCCCGCTTTGTACTGCGTCGGCTCCGCCGTTTTCGTCGGCGGAGTTCTCCGCGCCGCTCTTCGCGCCCGTCTGACCTCCCTCGGGTTTCATGGTCGGGAAAAGGATAACGTCTCTTATCGAGGGGCAGTCTGCCAGCAGCATGGTCACCCGGTCTATGCCTATGCCGCAGCCGCCGGTGGGTGGCATGCCGTATTCCAGCGCGCAGATATAATCCTCGTCCATCATGCCGGCCTCTTCGTCGCCTGCGGCGCGAAGGTCCATCTGCCGCTGAAAGCGCGCTTTCTGATCAATGGGATCGTTGAGCTCGCTGAAAGCATTTGCCATCTCACGTCCGTATATGAACAGTTCAAAGCGTTCCGTCAGTCTTTCGTCGGCCGCGCTGCGCTTGGCCAGCGGAGAAACCTCCACGGGATGCATGGTCACGAACACGGGCTGAATGAGCTTGTCCTCCACCTTTTCGTCAAAGCAGCGGTAAAGCAGGTCGCCCCAGCTGTCGCCGTCCTTGACCTCGATGCCTATGGAAGACGCGGCTTTTTTCGCGTCCGCATCCGATGAAAACGAGTCAAAGTCAACGCCGGTGAATTTTTTCACAGCCTGAGCCATGGTCATTCTGTCAAAGGGCGGGGTCAGGTCCAGCTCGGTGCCCTGATAGTTTATTTTCAGCGTGCCGACGTAATCGCGGGCCGCGCTGGCGATTATCTGCTCCGTGCGTTCCATCATAACGTTCATATCGGCGTAGGCCTCATAGAACTCCACGGTGGTGAACTCCGGATTGTGCTTGGTATCCATGCCCTCATTGCGGAAAATACGGCCGATCTCATATACTCTTTCAAGGCCGCCCACGATAAGCCGCTTGAGATGCAGCTCCGTTGCAATGCGCATGTACATATCCACATTCAGCGCATTGTGGTGGGTGATGAAGGGGCGGGCATTGGCCCCTCCGGAAATGGTATTCAGGACGGGGGTCTCCACCTCAAGATATCCGAGACCGTCAAGTATCTTTCTCACGCTCTTGATAAGCCCCGCGCGGATCTCGAAGGTGCGTTTTACCTCGGGGTTAACTATAAGGTCAAGGTATCTGCGGCGATAGCGCGTCTCTTCGTCCCTCAGCCCGTGGAACTTCTCCGGCAGAGGCCGCAGCGATTTTGAAAGCAGAGTAATGCTTCTGCAATGTACGGATATTTCGCCGCGGCGGGTACGGAAAACGAAGCCCTCTGCGCCGATTATATCGCCTATGTCGAATTTCTTGAATTCTTCGAAGCCTTCCTCTCCCAAATCGTCTACACGGACGTACAGCTGTATCCGACCGCTTACGTCCATAAGATCGCAGAAGAAGGCCTTGCCCATATCGCGCTTGCTCATCATGCGCCCGGCGACGGTGACGTCCTTGTTTTCAAAGGCTTCGAAGCCGTCTTTTATTTCCGCGGCGCAGGCGCTGCGCTCAAAGCGGGTCTCCCTGAAAGGGTCCCTGCCGCTGCTTTGCAGTCTGGCCAGCTTTTCGCGGCGGACCTGCAGTATTTCGCTTAATTCCTCACCGTTGGCGATGATCTCTTATTCGGTCACGGGTCGTGCCTCCTGATTATTTTGTCGTTTCGACTATGGTGAATTTCAAAACGCCCTCCGGCGCCTCAAACTCCACTACGTCGCCTGCCTTGTGCCCTATCAGCGCCCTGCCGAACGGGGACTCCTCCGAAATTCGTCCGTTCATGGGATCGGCCTCCTGAGAGCCCACTATATCGTAGGTCTCTTCGTCCTTCTCCCCTTCTTCCAGAACTTTGACCTTTGAGCCCAGCCCGACCACGCCGACGTCGTCGCCGGACACTTCTATGATCTCGGCATTTTCTATAATGTTTTTTATCTCGGCAATTTTGGAATAAAGCTTGCCCTGCTCCGCTTTTGCCTCGTCATACTCGCTGTTCTCCGAAAGGTCGCCGAAAGAGCGGGCTTCCTTGATAAGCTCCGAAACCTCTTTCTCCCTTGTGGTCTGAAGATACTCAAGCTCTTTTTTCAGCTCGTTGAGGTGTTCTTCCGTAAGTTTAAATTTCGACATGACAATTCCCTTTCAATAATCATAATCAAACAGACACCGGCCCAAACCGGTGTCTGCCGTCCGGACAGACTGCGCTGAGAGATTTGCCGATAACGGGCCCTGCCGCAAACGTCCCGCGCTGCCGGGCGTGACGAGCCATGCAGTTATTATAGCTGTATTTTAATATATGTCAAGAAAAGCAATTTACGACGCTTTTTTCAGGTCTGCCGCAAGCAGTTCTTCGGCCTTTATCAGCTGAATGTCGTCTTCGTTGGCCAGCATGCCGTAATACAGGCTCACGCTGTCGTCGTAGTTCATCTCCGCCTCGGCAAACGGAGTCAGGCCGACGCCGGCAAGGCTGACGCCCTTCGGCGTGAAATACTCGATGCTCGATATGTGTATCGCTCCGCCGTCGGAAAGAGGTACCGTTACCTGCGCATAGCCTTTTCCGGTGGTCTTCTCGCCCACGGTATATGCCCAGCCGTATTCCTCCAGCGCGGCGGCGAAAAACTCCGCTGCGCTGAATGTCGCGCCGTTGATGAGCACTGCCATGGGCATATCGAGGCAATCCGCGTCGGAGCTCTCGATCTCCTCATTGCCGAACACGTCTCTGCCCTTGAAAAGGACGCCCTCCGGCAGTATGAAATCAAGCGCGGCGATAAGCTCCTTCAGCTGTCCGCCGGGATTGTTTCTTACGTCGAATATCAGCGCTTCGGCCCCCTGCTCAATGAGCCGCTCCGCCGCCGCGCGCATCTGATCCGCGCACCTGTCTTCAAAATTGCTTATTCTTATCAGACCCACGCCGCCGTCGAGCAATTCATATGATACCGGGTCTATCTCGAAGCTGCCGGGCGTAACGGATATATCTTTTTCACTGCCGTCCGGCATTATCGTCCTCAGCGTTACCGTGCCCTCGTCCACCATGCTCCGCATCATCGCGACGGCCTCGTCATATTCCATGCCGGTGATATCCCTGCCGTTCACGGCCGTGATCAGGCAGCCGGGTTCCAAACCGGCCTGCGAGGCGGGTGAATTGGCGTACACTTCGATTATAAGCATCCCTTCGCCGTCGTCGAGCCTCTGCATCAATATCCCCACTCCGTCGAACATGTTCATGGATGAGAGGACGAACGACTGCAATTCATCCGCCGTCAGATAGTATGACCACCTGTCGCCCAGGCTGTCTACCATGGCTCTTATCGCGCCGTCGCTCACGGCTTCGGGATCGAAATCGCCCACATAGTACCGATCGATCACCTTCACCGCTTCCGACAGCTTTTCGGTCATTTCCCGCTCGCTGCGGCTGATGATGTTGGGCCTGAAGGCATTCAGCGCAAAAACGGCTATCGCAAAGCCCACTATCAGCGCCGCGGCATGCGACAGAATATATACAAAAGTGTACTTATTATCGTTCATGTCAGCAATTATAAAGCACGTAGTTGGTAAAGTAATTCAGGGGATCCACACGCGTCCCGTTCTCATATATCTCGAAATGGATATGCGGGCCCGTCGCGTATCCGGTATCGCCGACCAGACCTATCACATCGCCCTGAGACACAACGTCGTCTACGGAAACATACCTCTGGCTCATATGGGCGTACAGCGTATACCTGTCGTCACCGTGATATATCATTACGTAGTTGCCGTAAGACCCGTTGTATTCCGACGTGACCACTATCCCGCCGTCGGCGGCATAAATGGCAGTATCGTATGATGCTCCGATATCTATGCCGTTATGCATGACATAGTAGCCCAGTATGGGATGCAGCCTGTTTCCGTAAAGCGAGGTGACATAATAGCTGGACGCCGAGGGCCACAGATATGTACCGCTTGCGTTTACGCCGGCATTCTCCAGGTTTTGCTCCCGCTTCAGCTGGGATATCTTGCTGTCGATGGCGGCAGCCTGCGCCATGGTCTGACGAAGCTGTTCTTCGATCTCCGCCTCCATTGCGGCATTTTCCTCATAGGCCGCGGTGAACACGGAAACGTTTGCCTCCAGCTCCTGCATCTGCGCGTCGGCTTCCTCGCGCTCCCGCGCAAGCTTCTCTATGGCCTGCTGAAGCTCATCCTGCTTGCTTTCGCAGTCCTCTTTTTTTTCATACAGTTCCTGCTGAGCTATGATGACCATGGAACGGGCCTGCTCCATCTGGCTTATCACCGCCTCGTCCCGCTTCATGACCTCGTCTATCATATCCAGCTTGCTGAGAAGATCTCCGAAGCTGCTTGCCTGGAACAGTATCTCATAATATGAGATATCGCCGGACTCTTCCATTTCTCTCAGACGCTCCTTGAACAGAGTCATCTGCTCTTCCTCCCGGGCAAGCGCGTCTTCGTATTCTATGCGTTTGATCTCGATGCCGTCGTTGAGCACCGCTATCTGCTCGGTGATATTTACAATCTCTTCCTGCGTCAGCAGGATATTCTCGTCGATAAGCGCCTTTTTCTGCAATATGCCGCTTATCTGAGAATTGAGCGAGTCGATCGAGCCCTTGACCTCGGCTTTTTTCTGCTCGATAGCGGCCTTCTGCTCGGCAAGCTCCTTTTCCCGGTTTTCCATCTCCAGTGCCTGGCGCTGGAGATCGCTGATGTCCTCTCCGGCCGCCCGGCTGTTGGACGTAACAATGGACACCACCGTAAAGAACACGGACGCCGCCATAAGCAGCGCAAGTACGATAGCGACTGCCTTGACGAATATTTTTTTCTTTTTCATTCCCCGGCCTCCGTACTCAGACCCTCAGATAGTTTCTTATGGCGATCTGGCTGCCGAAAACGCCCACGAATATCCCCACGGCTCCGAAGGATACCAGCAGCGGAAGCGCGATCTGTCCGAAAGACAGCAGCTTCAAAAACGATACGTACGCCGTGGTCATGATCCTTGTACATATCGCGGTATACAGACTCCACTGCAGCAGATACGCGAGCATGGCGCCCGTAAGGCCGAGGATCACGCCCTCCACCATGAACGGCCAGGATATGAACCCGTTGTCCGCGCCTATCATTTTGACGATCGCTATCTCGTTTCTCCTGTTGAAGGTGGTCAGCTTTACGGTATTGGACATTATGAACAGCGACACCAAAAACAGCAGAGCCACGATCGCAACGGATACTATTTTCAGCACTCTTCTTACCGCCGTAAATCCGCGGGATATCTCCAGGTGCGCGTTGACGCGGGCTATGCCGCCGACGGCGGCGAGCTCCTGCTGTGTCTCCGACATGAGCCGAATATCCTTGAGATATATGATAAACCGGTCTCTGAAAACAGAGTAGTCGACGTCATCGAAAATACTGTTCTTTTCAAACTTGCCCAAAAAGCTTTCCATTGCGTCCCTGCGCGAAACGAATTCCGCGTCCCGAACGTTGTCGTTTTTCAAAAGCTCGGGTCTTAACGCTCTTGCCTGCTCCTCGGTATACGTCTCGTCCACAAACGCCATCATCTGGTTTTGAGACTCCAGATAGTTCATGGTCCTGTTGAGGTTGACGGATATCAGCACAAAGCTGCCCATCAGTATCAGGCATGCTATCATCACGCAAACCGTGGTGAAAGACATCAGGCTGTGGGTAAAAATACTGCTGAAGCCTTCCTTGAGATAATACTTGAATCTGCTCATGATATGTACCAGCCCTTTTCGTCTCCGGCAAGCCTGCCGTTGACTATCCTTATGACGCGCTTGGCGAATTGATTGACAAGGTTCTGCTCATGGGTCACTACCAGCATGGTCGTCCCGAGTTCGTTTATCTTCGTCAGCATCGTCATAAGCTCCGCACTGCGCTCCGGATCGATATTGCCCGTGGGCTCGTCGGCGATAATGAGCTTGGGGTTGTTCGCAAGCGCCCTCGCTATCGCCACGCGCTGCTGCTCGCCGCCCGAAAGCTCGTTGGGCATATCCTTCTGCCTGTCCTCCAGGCCGACAAGGCCCAGGACGTAGTTCACTCTTTCCTTTATTTCCCTGTGCGGCGCTCCCACCGCCCACATTGCCAAAGCGATATTGTCAAAAACATTCTTGTTGTCTATGAGCCTGAAATCCTGAAAGATCACGCCCATGGTCCTTCTCAGCTTCGGAAGCTTGGACGGACGTATCTCGTTCATGTTGTATCCGTTCACGATCACCGTGCCGTCCGTGGCGGATATTTCTCCCGTCAGCAGCTTGATGACCGTTGACTTGCCGCTGCCCGAGGGACCTACGAGAAAGGCGAATTCCCCGTCTTCCATGGTGAAAGACAGATCCTCAAGCGCAGAAGTGCCGTTTTCATACGATTTATATACATGGTCAAATCTGATCATTTGCCGATACCTCTCCGGAGCAACTCATTTCTGCGACGCGAGATATTTTTTTACCATCAGCGCGACCTTGAAAACGATCGCGTGGTCAAATTCCCTCAGATCCAGTCCCGTGAGCTTTTTGATCTTCTCAAGACGGTAGACGAGGGTGTTTCTGTGCACGAAAAGCTTTCTTGAAGTCTCCGATACGTTCAGATTGTTCTCGAAGAACTTGTTGATCGTATAAAGGGTCTCCTGGTCAAGCGCGTCGATGGGGCTTTTTTTGAAGACCTCGGAAAGGAACATCTCGCAAAGCGTCGTGGGCAGCTGGTATATTATCCTGCCTATGCCGAGATTGTCGTAATGGATTATCATTTTATCGTCGTCAAAGACTTTGCCGACCTCTATGGCGATCTGGGCCTCTTTATAGCGTTCGGCAAGCTCTATCAGATGCCTCGCGACCGAGCCTACGCCTATTACGGGCTTTGCGTACAGCTCGGTGGTAAGAGTGTTTTCTATCTGCAGGGCGATCTTGCCGAGCTCTCTGCCGTCGGAATTGGCCGACAGCTCCTTGACAAGCACCACGTCGCTTTCGTTGATGCCGATAACGAAATCCTTCTGCCTGTCCGGGAAAAGGTTCTGCATCACTTCTATGGTAGCCGTATCCACCTTGTCGGGCTGTCGGATGAGGAATACGCCCCTGGGCACGTTCACATCCAGCCTCAGCTCTTTTGCGCGGACATACAGGTCGGCCAAAAGCGTGTTGTCGGAAATGATGTTTTTAATAAACGCCGATTTGTCGTACTTTTCCTCGTAGTATTCCTTTGCCTCGTTGAAGGCTATGGCGGCAAGCACGCAGATGCACCGGGCGTTTTCATCCTCGCCCTCCACGAACACCGCGTAATCGAACTTTGCTCCCGCGCTGCCCAGCAGTTTGAAGGTTTTGCCCGCGCATAAGGAAACCTGTTCACCCGCGTCCGCGGTAAGCGACGATATATCGCTGAGCTTTGAACCCACCATCGCAAGCTCGTTGCAGGCTATGACGCTCCCGTCGGGATCTATTACGCCTATGGTCCTGTCCGTTGCTTCCTTCATCTGTACGATCACACTCTGAAAAAATCTGCCTGACATAATCGACCTCCGAATTTTTACAAGCTGCCGGAAAGCGCGTTCTTCCGTTTGCCTGCCTTTATTTAAAAACGCAACATACTGTTTTTACGATTATACTCATTTTTGTGCATTTTTTCAATAGCCGCCCGCAATTTTCCCCGTTTTTTTTGCATGACGAAATCCGGAGCAAAAACCGCGCTCCCGGCGCGCAAATGCGGCGGGAGCGGTTATTATCATGATATTTTTTCGGTGCCGTGTCAGTTGATTATGGCCTTCTCGGTCTCGCAGTCAAAAAGATGTATCTTGTTGGTGTCGATACATACCTTTATCCGGTCGCCCATATTGCAGTCCACCGTGCCGGTGGAAACGACCGCCGTGAGCTGTATCTCGCCGTTGCTGAGATACAGGTTCGTATCGGCTCCCAGCAGCTCGCTGATATCCACCGTCGTATCGATCACGCGGTCGGGATATTTGGCTATGGTTTCCGCGTCTGCCTTGATATCGTTGGGACGGATCCCGAAAATCACCTTTTTGCCCGCATATGCCATCACCTCGGGCGTTCTGCCCTTCTCGGGCGGCAGGGCGACCTTGCAGCCCTCGCCGAAGTTGAGGTAGGTCACGCCGTCCTCGTCGCTCAGCTCGCCGTCGCAGGTATTCATCTGCGGCGTGCCGATAAATGTGGCGACGAAAAGATTGGCGGGATGCTCGTAAAGATCCTGCGGAGCGGCTATCTGCTGTATGAAGCCGTCCTTCATCACGACTATCCTCGTACCCATCGTCATGGCCTCGGTCTGGTCATGGGTAACATAAATAAACGTGGTTTCCAGCCTGCGGTGCAGCTTGGACAGCTCGGAGCGCATGGCCGTGCGCAGCTTGGCGTCAAGGTTGGACAAAGGCTCGTCCAGCAGGAAGACCTTGGGATTGCGCACTATTGCGCGGCCCAGGGCGACACGCTGTCTCTGTCCGCCGGAAAGCGCCGCCGGCTTTCTGTCCAGCAAATGCTCTATCTCAAGGATCTGCGCCGCTTCGTTGACCCTGCGCTTGATCTCGTCCTTGGGCATTTTTCTCAGCTTCAGTCCGAAGGACATGTTTTCAAAAACGGTCATGTGGGGATAAAGGGCGTAGTTCTGAAACACCATTGCGATATCCCTGTCTTTCGGCGGCACGTCGTTGACAAGCTTATCGTCTATGTAAAGCTCTCCGAGCGATATCTCTTCAAGACCGGCGATCATTCTCAGCGTGGTGGATTTTCCGCAGCCGGAGGGACCGACAAGAATAATAAACTCTTTATCCTGTATATCGAGATTGAAATCGGAAACGGCGGTCACGCCGCCCGCATACTTTTTGTAAATGCCTTTCAGTGTAACGCTTGACATGATGCACCTCCATTGATAAACGGGCAATAAGCCCCGGGCAGGCCCGAAAGCGGTATTATGTTACCACAAAAAAAGGGGGTATTCAATTTACCTAACCCACAAACTTTTGCGTTTACTTTGTTTATTCTGCCCTATATGTTACAAAAACACCGTGATCATCGACATCCGCAGATCCCGTTATTCCGGCCTCACGGATGCTCCTTCTTCAGCACGGACAGTTCTTCTTCGGTAAGCGGCCGGTATTCCCCTTCCTTCAGCGCCGGGTCGAGACGGACCCCGCCTATTGACACTCTTTTCAGGTACGTAACCTCCGTCCCCGCGGCCGCGGCCATGCGGCGGACCTGTCTGTACTTTCCCTCGCTTATCCTCACTACGGCCGACAGACCGTCCGGCGCGGGCTCAAGCTCCGCAGGCAGGCATTTATACCCGTCGTCCAGCACCGCGCCTTCGGCGAACAGCGCGGCCGCGTCCGCGCCGAAGGGGCGCGATACCCGGATGAAATATTCTTTGACCGTCCTGCTTTTCGGCGAAATTATCCTGTGGCACAATGCCCCGTCGTCGGTAAGCAGCAGCATGCCAACCGAGTCCTTGTCCAGTCTCCCTACGCTGAAAAGCCCTCTTGCCGCGTCACGGCCGCCGAGCAGATCGGTGACCGTAGGCGTCCGTTTATCCTCCGTTGCGCAGATATAGCCGGCCGGCTTGTTCATCATCATATACACGTGCTTTTCACGGCTGACCTTTACTCCGTCAAGGCGAATGTCGGCTCCGTCGTCAAATTTCATGTCCGCGGAAGCCACCGTCCTGCCGTCCGCCGTTACGCGGCCCTCCCGCACGAGCTTTTTCACCTCGCTTCGCGAAGCAAGCCCCGCGGAAGATATTATTTTATCTATTCTCGATAAAGGCATTTGTCCGCTCTCCCTCTCATATACTTTCATCGACAGGGGGAATTATTCAATGTTCGTATTTACAGCCAAGCTCAACAGGAAAAAAGCCGTGCTCATCACAGCGGGGCTTGCTGTGGTCCTTGCTCTGATCGTCCTTGCGGTCCACGCCGCCTCGGGAGGCAAAAAAACCGATCTGCACCCGTCGGAAAGCGGTATAAACGGCGCGCAGGACATCGCCGCGTATCTCGCCGCCCTCGGATGGCAGGTGGAGCCTGAGCCGATCGAGACGCAGAGCATAGTGATACCGCGTCAGTTCAACGGGGTCTACGCGGATTACATCAAGCTGCAGAAGGAGCAGGGATATCCCATCGAGAACTACGCCGGCATGCAGGCGGTACGCTACAGCTTTCGCGTGACAAATTATCCCACGGGCGAAAAGGATATCGTGGCGGACGTTGTGCTTTTCGGCAGCGAGATCATAGCCGGCGATATCCAGTCCACGGCGTCGGACGGCTTCATGCGCGCACTTAAGCAGACGGGATCTATATGAACCCGGTTTTGGCGGGCTGAACTGGGCCGATACTTCGCTGCAGCCTTGAAAATACATATAGTATTCCCTGCCCGCTGCACCACGTCTCGTCGGCATAAAGGTCACGAACATACCGAGAAACACGCAGACCAAGCCATTTAACGGCTTGGTCTGCGGATCATTTTAGGCGGGATATGTCGATGATCACTCTTCCTCGGTCTTGAAATCGGCGGGATGCTCGGTGTCGTACACCACTTCATCGACATTGTCGTCTGCTTCCTGCGTCTCCGCAGGCGCAGCGGCCTCCGGCTCCATGAGAGCGCGGATGCTCAAAGAAACCTTTTTGTTCTCATTATCAATATTCGTGATCTTGGCCTCAACAGTCTGGCCCTCGGAAAGCACCTCGTCGGGCTTGCCTATGCGGCGCTCGTTCGTGATCTGAGAAACATGGATAAGCCCGTCTACGCCGGGTATGATCTCGGCAAAAGCTCCGAACGGCATCAGCTTGACTATCTTTACCGTGACCACGCTGCCGAGCTCATAAGCGGATGTGAACTTGACCCAGGGATTATCCTCGGGCTTTCTGTAGCCGAGAGATATCTTTTTCTTTTCCTTGTCGAAGGAGATAACATATACTTCTATCTCATCGCCGACCTTGAGTACCTCGGCCGGATTTTTGATGCGCTTCCAGCTCAGCTCGGAAACATGGACCATGCCGTCCACTCCGCCGATATCGACGAATGCGCCGTAGGAAGTGAG
>JAGDDB010000049.1 GCA_017958265.1 Oscillospiraceae bacterium
ACGAAGTCGACGGTTTCCTTCTCTATATCTCTGAGCATCTCGGCGGACAGTTTTGACATCCTCGCCTCGGTATACCTGTACGCCGCCGGCGGGTCTCCGTCCACCGAGCCGAAGTTTCCGTGTCCGTCGATGAGCGGATAGCGCATGGAAAAATCCTGAGCCATGCGCACCAGCGCGTCGTATACCGAGGCGTCGCCGTGGGGATGATATCTGCCCAGCACGTCTCCCACCGCCGTGGCGCATTTGCGCACGGGCTTGTCGTAGGTCAGTCCGTCTTCATACATCGCGTAGAGGATGCGGCGGTGCACGGGCTTGAGTCCGTCTCTGACGTCCGGCAGAGCTCTTCCGACTATTACGGACATGGCATAGTCGATATAGCTCTTTTCCATCTCTTTGACGATCTCGGAATTAACTATCGTCTGATCGGGGAAGGCTATGTCTTCCGGTCTGTAATCTCTGTTTTTCGCCATTTTATGTTCCGGCTCCTTTGCCTGCGGAGCATTCCTTTCTTACGGTATGGGCCGCGGCCGTCAGATATCGAGGCTGACTGCGTATTTCGCGTTCCTTTCGATATAGTCGCGGCGCGGCTCGACCTGCTCGCCCATGAGCACCGTAAATATCTGATCCGCCTTTACGGCGTCGTTCAGCGTGATCCTGCGCAGGGTCCGCTTCTCGGGATCCATGGTGGTGTCCCACAGCTCCTTGGGATCCATTTCGCCCAGGCCTTTAAAGCGGGATATGTCCACCTTCCCTTTTCCGTCCTCGCCTCTCATCTCCCGGGATATGGCGTCCCTCTCCTCGTCGGAAAAGGCCACCCGCGTAGTCTTGCCGCGCACGAGCTTGTACAGCGGCGGCACGGCGGAATAAACGTATCCCTCTTCTATGAGCGGCCGCATGAAGCGGAAAAAGAACGTCAGCAGCAGTGTACGGATGTGCGAGCCGTCCACATCGGCGTCGGCCATGATGATGACCTTGTGGTATCTCAGCTTTTCGAGATTGAATTCGTCCACTATGCCGGCGCCGAGAGCCGTGATGACGGGCTGCAGCTTTTCATTGCCGTATACCTTGTCCGCCCGGGCCTTCTCCACATTGAGCATCTTGCCCCACAGCGGCAGGATCGCCTGAAAGCGGCTGTCCCTGCCCTGCGTGGCGCTGCCGCCCGCGGAATCGCCCTCGACGATGTATATTTCGGTGAGCGCGGGATCGCGGTCGTTGCAGTCGCGCAGCTTGTCCGGCATCTGTCCGCTTTCAAGCCCCGTTTTTCTGCGGACGCTCTCTCTTGCCTTCCGGGCTGCCTCACGCGCTCTTGACGCGGTGAGCGCCTTGTCAAGCACCGCTCGCGCCACGGCGGGATTTTCTTCGAAAAATTCCGAAAGCTTGTCGTTCACTATGCTGTCGACCATGGTCCTGATATTGGAATTGCCGAGCTTGGCCTTTGTCTGGCCTTCAAACTGCGGATTTGTCAGCTTGACCGATATGACGGCCGTAAGCCCCTCGCGGCAGTCCTCTCCGGAGACCTTGTCGCCCTCCTTGAGTATGCCGACCTTTGACCCGTAGCTGTTCAGCACCCTTGTCAGCGCGGTCTTGAAGCCGGTCTCGTGCATGCCGCCCTCGGGAGTGTGTATGTTGTTGGCGAAGGAAACGAGGTTTTCGTTATAACTGTCGTTCCATTGCAGCGCGATCTCCGCGGTGGAGTCCTCGCGGCTGCCGCTCATATATATGATGCTGTTGTTCACGGCGGTCTTGTTTTGATTTATGAACGAAACGAATTCCCTTATGCCGCCCTCGTAGAACATCTCGTCGAAAGCCTCGCGGCCGGGACGCTCGTCTCTGGTGCTTATCCTCAGTCCCGCGTTCAGAAACGCCTGCTCGCGCATGCGGTCGTGTATAGTATCGTAACTGTACTCCGTTTCCTCGAACATCTCCGGATCCGGATGAAAGCGCACCACCGTGCCGGTATGATCGGTCGTGCCGATCACGGTCATGTCCTGAGTCTTTTCTCCGCGGGAGAATTTCATCTGGTATATCTGTCCGTTTTTATGGACCTCCACAGCAAGCCAATCGGACAGGGCGTTCACGACCGATGCGCCGACGCCGTGCAGGCCGCCGGATACCTTGTATCCGCCGCCTCCGAATTTTCCGCCCGCGTGCAGAACGGTATAAACGACCTCGAGAGCCGGCAGGCCCGTCTGCTCCTGTATATCCACGGGTATGCCGCGGCCGTTGTCCGTAACGGTGATCACGTTGCCCTCGCCTATCGTCACGTTTATCTCCGTGCAGTATCCGGCAAGAGCCTCGTCGATGGCGTTGTCGACGATCTCGTATACCAGGTGATGCAGACCGCTCGACGATGTGGAGCCGATGTACATGCCCGGGCGAAGTCTTACGGCCTCAAGGCCTTCCAGCACCTGTATCTTCGATGCGTCGTATTCGGCCGCGTTCAGTTCCGCCGCGCCGTTGAGTTCTTTGTCCATATCAGTTTTCTCCGTTTTCCTGTTGTCCTTTTTGAAGTCCTCCGGCACCGAGCCTGCCTCAATCCGGCTCGAATGCGTCCGGACGGCCGGTATCCCATCGCTTCATGAGCGTGGATGAGGATATCTGCGAAAGATATATCCGCTTTTCCCTTCCGTCGTCATACACCGCGAATACCCGCGGCAGTTCGCCGCTTATATCAACGACCTCTCCCCTTTTCTCCGCCCCGGCGAGGAAATCCCTGCTTATCCTTGACGAAGTACAGTTATCCAGGTCGAATATGCCTATTATCCCGCTTTTTCTTACGACCACGTTCTGTCCCAAATGGAGGTACATCAGACAAACTTTCCTTCCCTTATCCGTATGATCCGTCCGCCGGTGCGCTCAAGTATCTCCTCGCCGGAGCAGCAGCTTATGAGCACCTGCCCGCCCGATATGCAGTTGAGCACGTATTCCTGCCTGACGGGGTCAAGCTCGCTGAGCACGTCGTCCAAAAGCAGCACCGGGTATTCTCCGAGCTCATCGAAGCATATTTCCCGCTCCGCGAGCTTCATTGCCAGCGCCGCGGTCCTGATCTGTCCCTGTGAGGCGAATTTGGCAGCGGGCAGGCCGTTCACGGTGATAAGTATGTCGTCTTTATGTACGCCCGAAAGACACTGTCCCGATTCCAGCTCCGCGCGCCTGTGGCTCTCCTGATGCTCCAGGAGCCTGTCCAGGATCTCGGCGCGGCTGAGCTTGAGAGGATCGGCAATGGTGCTCACGGTCCGATACTGCATGCGCAGCTGTTCGTTTTTTCCGGAAATATCTCTGTGTACCGTAAAGGCGGCCTCTGCCGCCCGCGCGCACCATGCGGCGCGGTAGCGGATGATGTCCGCGCCGTACTTTGCCATATTCAGGCTGAATTCGTCCAGCACGTCAAGCATGTCCGGTCTGTCCCGGAAATCCCTGAGTATCTTTGCCTTGTCCTCGAGATGCTTATTGAACGCGGCAAGTATCTCCGCGTATTTCGGCCTGAGCTGGCTTATGGCCAGGTCGGCAAAGCGCCGTCTCTCCGCCGCTCCGCCCTTGATAAGCTCCAGATCGTCCGGACAGAACAGCACACAGCAAAATCTTCCCGAGAGAGACCAGGCGTTTTTCATCTTTACGCCGTTGACGAAGATCTTTTTTCTTTCGCTGCGGCTCAGATATATGTCTATGAACTGCTCCCGCCCGCCGGATATTATCCCCGCTCTGACCGAGCCGGTTTCGCTCCCGGCGTTTATCACGTCCGTCGCGCTGCGGGTCTTGAACGACCTTGCTCCCGTAAGATAATACACTGCCTCTAAAAGATTGGTCTTGCCCTGCGCGTTGCTGCCCGTGATCACGTTCACTCCCGGATCGAATGAGCAGGAGCCTGCGATATAATTTCTGAAGCCGTTCAGCTCTATGTTGTTAATTATCATTCTTCGCTTCTCACGGTGATCTCGAGCCCGTACAGCTCCGCCTTGTCTCCCGGATACAGCTTTTTCCCGCGCTGCAGACATACCTGTCCGTTCACGCTCACTTCTCCGTCGAGGATGAGCTGCTTGGCGTCGCCGCCGGTGTCCGCAACGCCGGCATACTTTAGAAGGGCCTCGAGCTTTATATATTCCGTATGTATCGCTATATCGTGTTTTTCCTTTTTCATGGGATCATGCGTCCTCTGATTTTATCCTCACGGGAAGCACGAGATATACAAAGCGGTCGCTGCCGTCGGAAGGAACGATCACGCAGGGAGATATGCCGGAGCTTATCTGTATGTTTATCTCGTCCGAGGGCACGGCTCTGAGCGCGTCGAGCATATAGCGGTTATTGAAGCCTATCTCCAGCCCTTCCCCGTCTCCGTCAACGCCGCATTCGTCCGTGGCCTTGCCGAGAGCGGTGGAGCTGGATACCTTAAGGATCTTGTTTCCGAAACAGCATCTCACCGGGCTTTTGTATTTTTCGTTTATCACGAGGGAAACTCTTTCAAATACGTCGATAAGCAGCTTTCTGTCCGCTCCGATGGTATATTTTCCCGCTGCGGGGATAGATTTTCTGTAATCGAGGAATTCTCCCTCGAGACGGCGGGAAATGACCTCGGTATCGCCTATGGAAAACATGATGTGTCTGCTTCCCAAGCTTATTGTAACCGTTTCTTCGCCGTCCGATGCAATTTTTTCCACTTCGGAAAGCGCGGCGCCGGGCACGACGAAGGAATTTTCCGATACGTTCTCGTCGCTTATCTTTTCTCTTCTCAGCGCAAGACGGAAACCGTCCACCGATACGACCGTCAGCACGCCGTTTTCCACCTCGAAGAGGCTGCCGGTATGGACCGGCCTTGTTTCGTTCGTGCTTACGGCAAAAAGGGTCTGGGCTATCATTTCTTTGAGTTTTCCCTCGGGAACGCTTACGCTGTTCATCGCGTCCACCGACGGAAGCTCGGGGAAGTTCTCAGCAGAGCTTCCCATGATCTCAAAGTAGCTCGCCGAGCAGCTTATTTTTACGAGGAAACCGTTGTCCGCGGAAATATTTATCGTTCCTTCGGACATTTTCCGCACGATCTCCGAAAGAAGACGGGCGTTTATAATGATCTTGCCGTCTTCCTTTATGTCGGCCGGGACCTTGGTCCTTATGCCGGTTTTGAGGTTGTAGCCGGTCAGAACGAGCATGTCGTTCTCCGTTTCGATGAGCAGACCCTCAAGAGCGGGGATGGTGCTTTTTGCGGCGACGGTCCTTGAGGCCGTGAGGATGCCATTGAGCAGCACGGATTTTTCGCAGTTGAAGTTCATAACGTTTATTCCTTTCTGGTCGGGGGGCCAAGCGGCTCCGCTTGGCCAAGGAAATGATATATAATATTATTATTTCAGTAACAGTATCAGTAGAAACGAAAAACAGTGGAAAACCGAAAAAAAGATGAGAATAAGGGAAAATGCGGTGTGGATGAAATTGTTGAAAAAAACGTGATAACGAGCGCGGGAAAAAAGAGGGAAAATTGTCAACGGCGGCGGTAAAAAAATGTGGAAAAAAATGAGGATATCACTTGTTGGTTATATTGGCCGTGATCTCCCTTATCGAGTCGGCGAAGCGGGGAGATTCGGCTATTGAGTCCTCCACTTTTTTTATGGAGTGAAGAACTGTGGAGTGATCCTTGTTCAGCACGGCGCCTATTTCCTCGAGAGTCATGTTGGTGAGCTTTCTCATGAGGTACATCGCTATCTGCCTCGCCTGAGCGGTGTTTTTCACCTTGCTTTTGCCGGACAGTTCCTCGGGAGTAAGCTCGAAATATGAGGATATCTTTTCAACGATGTAATCGGGAGTATAGGTCTTTTCGCTTCTTATCACGTCTTTGATGATCTTTTCCACCAGACTCAGCTCGTTTACGCCGTCCGGCTCCAGCTCCTTATATGCCTGCAGCTTCTTTATTATGCCCTCGATCTGCCGCACATTCTCCTTGATGTTGTCGGCGATATAGCTGCAGGCCTCGTCGGAGAGCATGAGCCCCATCCGGGAAGCCTTGTTTTTGGCGATCGCCACTCTCGTTTCGTAATCGGGAGGCTGGATATCCGCGAGCAGGCCCCATACAAAGCGCGACTGCAGGCGCTCTTCGAGCCTCGGCATATCCTTCGGCGGACGGTCCGAAGTGAGAACGATCTGACGGCCGGACTCGTATAGGGAATTGAAGGTATGGAAAAATTCTTCCTGGGTCTGTACCTTTCCGGAGATGAACTGTATGTCGTCCACCAAAAGAAGATCTGCCCGGCGGTACTTTTCGCGGAACTCGTTGTTTTTGCCGGTCTGTATGGCGTTTATGAGCTCGTTGGTAAAGTCGTCGCCTTTTATATATACTATGCGGAATTTGGGAAAAGTATTTTTTATCTCATGGCCGATCGAATAAAGGAGATGGGTTTTTCCCAGGCCCGATTCTCCGTATATGAACAGAGGATTATATGTCTTCGCGGGGTTTTTGGCGACGGCGACGGCGGCGGCATAGGCAAAACGGTTGGAGTTTCCGACGATGAATTTATCGAAGGTGAACTGATCTCCGTCGAAGATGTTCGCCGCTTCGTTTTTTTCGCCGGATTCGTACTGCTCGAGCTCGCTGTCGCAGATGACCTGCAGCTCAAACTCGTTGCCGAAGATCTCCTTCAAAGCCCCCTTGATACCGGAAGAATAACGGGAAGAAATAACGTCTCTGCTGAATTCCGACGGGGTATGCAGGACAAGAAGATTGTCTCTGAGCGATATCACCCGGCAGCTTCCGAACCATGTTTTAATGGCGGTGGGAGTAAGCTCGCCTTCAAGCATTTCAAGTACTTTGTCCCACACCTCTTCGTTCGAGTTCAAAGCGGCATCGGCCTCCTTTCGTCACGGCGTTTTTGCGCGTTTTCCTTTCTTGACATTATATCAAAAATCAGCCCGTATTACAATGTTTTTTCCTTTTTTATTGTCTGAAAAACGAAAAAAAAGAGCCCCTTTGACGACACGGAAAAAGAGCCCGGTCAAAAAAAGACCGGGCTCGGGATATGTACTTCGTTCGGGGCCGCTGCGGGGAAAAAACCGACAGGGATCTCAGTGGAGATATTTGATGAGCGGCTTGTATTTGGAGAGAAGATTTACGTCGATATTCACGTTGATCTCCGGCTCCTCGTCCTCTTCCTTAAGCTCGGCGAAGCGGGCAAAACGTTTGCCGAGGACGTCGTTGGTATAAAGATATTCCTTGGTCCTTATATTCGCGTTGCAGATAAAAAGAATGGCGTTGAGATGAAGCCAGTTCATCTTTACCTTTCCGCCCTCTATCTGAGATATGGTTACGCGGGAAAGACCGCTCACTCTGGCAAGATCCTCCTGCGTAAGATTGAGAAGTTTTCTTAATTTCGGAAGATGCTGCGTGAGCTTTGCGCACATTTCCGCTTTTTCTTCCTTGCTGAGATATATCATTTCTTTATCCCTCCATGATTACCGTGAATAATATAGCACAATGATTACAATAATGCAAGGGATATTTTGATTTTTACTTGAATAACCTGCCCGGACGGGAAAAACAGTGAAAACGATAATATTATTGTGTTGAAAGTTGATTTGATTTGTCGGATATGATAACATTTTGTTCCCGATCGGAGGTGTTTAAAATGCGCGATTATAAAAAAGAAACGGAAAACAGAACGGCTTTTATACGCGAGCGGCTCAAAGAGAGCGGCTCGGAGGGCATTGTTTACGGCAACAGCGGCGGAAAGGATTCGGCCCTGACGGGCATACTCTGCAAGCTGGCATGCGGCAATACCCTCGGCGTGATAATGCCCTGCATGTCCAAAAGAAATTTCGGCGAGGATATGAAGGACGGCCTTGAGGTCGCGGAAAAGTTCGGCATAGAGACCCGCACAGTGGATCTTTCCGCGGCGAAGGAAACGCTCATGCGGCAGATCGGCGAGGCTGCCGAGCTGAATGACAAAGCCCTGGTCAATATCGCGCCGAGACTGAGGATGATAACGCTGTACGCCATAGGCGCCGCGGAAAACCGTCTCGTCGCCGGCACGGGCAACCGAAGCGAAAGTTATATGGGATATTTTACCAAATGGGGCGACGGAGCCTATGATTTCAATCCCATAGGCGATCTGTCCGTTACCGAGATATACGAATATCTGCGCTGGCTCGGCGCGCCGGAGAATATTATAAAAAAAGCGCCCTCCGCCGGCCTGTTCGAGGGACAGACGGACGAGGCGGAAATGGGCGTGAGCTACGCCGCCATAGACCGCTTTATCGACGGCGGGGAAGTAACGCCGCGGGAGCGGGAGATAATAGAGCGCTATCACCGCGCCAGCGGGCACAAGCGCAGGCTTCCGCCCGTGTACGGAATATAAATCAAATAGACTTTATCATCACCGGTATGCGCCGTGCGGCTCCCGCACGGCGCAGTTTTTTTCCCTCAACCGCACGTTGATTGACGAGTTAAATTTCGCGTGTTATTATTCAGAAAAACAACATCGGCTGCGATGCTGCGGAATCTCTGCGCGCGGCCGGGAAGGGAAGAAGGAATGAAAAAGCTCAGACGCACCGTCGACAACATCCTGTTTCTGCTCAGACCCGCGCTGAAATACGGTAAGATGCTGTTTATTCTTATGCTCGCCGGGCAGGCAGTCCCTACCGTCGTAAATTCCCTTGTCGGCGTCGCCACGCCGAAAATAGCCATAGACGGGATCATGAACGGTCTGCCGGCGGGTAAGATCATTATGAACGTTGCGCTGCTGATACTCATCCAGCTTGCCGTGAGCGCGGCGGAGAACCTGCTCAGCCTCGGAACGAGCGTCAAGCAGAACGAGTTTATGCTGGGCTTTGACAAGCTGATAATACAGCAGGCCATAAGGACGGATTACCGCTTTCTCGATAAGCCGGAGTATTTCGCGAAATTTCAGCTCACGCAGCAGCAGTTCAACTCCGGCTCGCAGAGCATCTTCATGTCCGTGGTAAACCTGCTCAGCTCGCTTCTTACCTGCGCGGCCATGTTCGCGGTCATAGCCATGCTCGGTCCGTGGGTAGTGCTTATCGTGGCCGTCGGCACCTTCCTTCAGATGTTCGTCAATATCAAATCGGTAAAAATATCCCTGGCAATGAGCAAGGAGGTCATCGAAAAGCAGCGCGGGATAAACTACGGCTCGCGCATGCTCTCGGAAAGACAGTACGCCGCCGACATGAAGGTGAGCAGCATGGGCGGCTATGTGCTGGGCTGGCTGGATAAGTATATAGGCTGGATAAAAAGCATATTGGTGCGCTTTATCAAGCCGAGAATGCTGCTGGGCATTATCGGCAGCGTTCTGAACCATGCCACCACGCTTGGTGTGATCGCCTATGTGATATGGGGCATAAGCAGGGGAAAGATAGGCAGCATAGGCGACTATGCCGCCCTCATAGCCGCGGGAAACACGCTGTCGGGCCAGCTGAGGTCCTTTTTCACTCTTATCACGGATATTTCACAGACGGCGACCCAGGCGGAGCAGGCAAGAGAGTTTTTCGATCTGCCCAGCGTGATAGAGCCGTCCTCCGGCGAAACGCCGCCGAAAACGCCCATGTCGCTGGAGCTCAGAAACGTCAGCTTTGCTTATCCCGAAGCGGATTTCTGCCTGAAGGATATAAACATAAAGATAGCGCCGGGAGAGAAAATAGGCATAGTGGGGGAGAACGGAGCGGGCAAATCCACCCTGGCGAAGCTTCTGCTGCGCCTGTACGACGTCGACGGGGGAGAGATACTCTACGACGGAAAACCCATAAGCAGCTGGGATGTGCACGAGCTGCGAAAGCGCGTCGGCATAGCGTTTCAGGACTCCAACCTGTACGCGCTGACGCTGAGAGAAAACCTCCAATACTATAATCCCGAAGCGAGCGACGAAGCTCGCCTGAAGGCGCTGAAGACCGTGGGGCTGGATCGGCTCGACGATCTTGACAAAACGGTATCGCGGGAATTCATGGAGGACGGAATAATGCTCTCCGGCGGTGAGACGCAGAAGCTTGCCCTCGCGCGGCTGCTGATGGACGATTTCGGCCTGATGATACTCGACGAGCCGTCAAGCGCGCTCGATCCCCTTGCCGAATACAAAATGACCAAGCTAATGTTCGACGTGAGCAATACCACCACCGTGATGATAGCTCACCGGCTCAGTACCATTCGCGACGCCGACAGGATATATCTCATCGCCGACGGCGCCGTAGCCGAGCAGGGGACGCACGCGCAGCTTATGGCAATGAAGGGCAGATACGCCGAAATGTTTGAAAAACAGGCAGAAAATTACGTAAAATAAACACAAAACAGAATAGCCAGAGGGACGGGGAGCATCGGTGCTCCCCGTCCCTCTGGCTATTTTAAAATTTTATTGTTCCGCAAGGGCGTTTTTCGCGAAAAGGGCGGCGCCGAGAACGCCGGAGTCCCCGCCCTCGCCGAAAAAGAGCAGTTCGGCGCTTTCCGAGGGCTGCGGCTTCATGGTATGGGCCCTGACGGACTCGCGGAGCTCTGCGAGAGGGAAGTCCTTCATCGCGGGAACGCCGCCGGACAGTATGACACGGTCCGGATCCAGAAGATTGTATACCGTTGCTATCACGCAGCCGAGGATATCCACATATTCCTCCAGCTCTTCACTGCCGTGAAGGACGGTGAACAGGTCGGAAATATGCGTCCCGGGATATTTTTCCCGTCTGAGCGCCTCCAGACGGCGGCCGGAAACGTAATTTTCCGCGCAGCCGATATTGCCGCAGCCGCATTTTTCCCTGCGGCCGGGCAGGGGCATGTGGCCGAGCTCGTTGAGGCCGTTTTTGCCGATCAGCGGTCGTCCGTCCAGAAAGACCGCGCTGCCGAGGCCGGTGCCGATGTATATGCCCACGGTGATGCCCCGGCAGTCCGTACCCGGGCGGGCAAGGTCGCCGGTCAGCAGCATGACGGTATCGTTCTCGGTAAAAACGGGTATACCGAGCTTTTCCGAAAGCATGCCCGCGTAGGGGAGACCGTCAAGACAGGGTAGATTGGGCACCTTCAGCGTTTTTTCGCGGGAACGCCGCCGGACAGTATGACACGGTCCGGAT
>JAGDDB010000050.1 GCA_017958265.1 Oscillospiraceae bacterium
GCTGCCGCGCTTGTATATATCCTTGCCTGTTCCGTTGACGTTTTTTTCACGTCCCTGCGGTCTGTTTTCCATAAGAATACCTCCAATCGGAAGATACGCGTTGTAATGATCGCTCTCCGATCATTATAGCACAATGACGAAAAATGTATATACCTGCGGCGGCTTTCTTTTTTTCGGCGCGGCACGGTGATATAATGATAGATATAAAATGCCGTGCCGAAGGGAGGAAGCTCTGTGGACGGGGAATATGCCGTATATCTCATCGGGGACTGCGGAAGCGTTTCGGACAGGCTGCTGAGCGAGCTTGCGCTGCGCCTGTCCCGGGATGACCGCGCCCGCGCGGAAAGATTTCTCCGCAGGGAGCCGAAGCTCATGTTCGTGATGTCGCGGCGGCTGCTTGAGTATGCCCTTGAGGCGGGCTTCGGCATAAAGGACGCGGAGATAAGCACAGCCCCCGGAGGCAAGCCCTTCGTTGCCGCGAAAAACGTGTATTTCAGTATAAGCCACAGCGCGGACCGATGCATCTGCGCCGTCGCCCGGCGGGAAGTGGGCGCGGATATACAAAAGCGGGTCAGGCCGTCGGAGCGGCTTATCGAACGGGTGTGCTCCCCGGCGGAGGCGGAGCTGCTCGGGACGGCGGAGGATCCCGCCGCCGCTTTTACGGATATGTGGGCGCTGAAGGAAAGCTATGTGAAGCTGACGGGGGAGGGCCTTTCGCGCGGTCTTGCCTCGGTGGACACGGCGGATCTCCCGGCCCGCGGAGAGCTGCGCCGGTTTGAGGATATGCATATGGCCGTTTCCCTTTTTGCCCGGACGGGTGAAAAAGGGGGAGTAGGCGTCATGGACGAAGAGCGCATAATCACGGTCGCGGCGGAAAAGCTGCTTTGAGCCCATGCCGTGCGGCATGTAATTTTTTGAGCCGGGCATACGCCCGGCTCAAAATATACCGAAAAATGTCGTCTGATCTTATCCGCCCGTCCAGGGTTCGTAGGTCCCCAGCTCGAGTATATCCGCTATGCGTTTGCAGGCGCGGCCGTCTCCGTAAGGATTGCAGGCATGGGCCATGGCCCCGTAGGCGTCTTTGTTTTCGAGCAGTTCGGTGAAATTGGAGTAAATGACCTCCTCATCGGTCCCGACAAGTCTCAGCGTGCCCGCGCGCAGGCCCTCCGGCCGCTCCGTGGTATCGCGCATGACGAGCACCGGCTTGCCGTAGGAGGGGCATTCCTCCTGTATGCCGCCGGAGTCGGTCAGACACAGATAGCAGCGGGCCTCGAAATTATGGCAGTCGAATACGTCGATGGGCTCGATAATGTGTATCCGGTCGCAGCCGCCGAGCTCCTCGTCGGCCGCGCGCCGTACCGCCGGGTTCATGTGGATGGGATAGACGGCCCGGCATTCGGGATGTTCGCCGAGAACGCGGCGTATCGCGCGGAACATCCGGTGCATGGGCTCGCCGAGGTTTTCCCGCCTGTGCGCCGTGATGAAAATGAGCTTTCCGTCGCCGACCCAGTCCAGCTCGGGGTGCCTGTAATCGTCCCTGACGGTATGCTGCATGGCGTCGATAACGGTGTTGCCGGTGATATATACGCTCGAAGGATCCTTGCCCTCGTTTATCAGATTGTCCGCGGCAAGGCGCGTCGGCGCGAAGTTGTACCGGCTGATTATGCTTATTGCCTGGCGGTTGAATTCCTCGGGATAGGGGGAGTAAATATTCCGTGTGCGCAGCCCCGCCTCGACATGTCCGACGGGTATCTGCAGATAGAAGCAGGCCAAAGCGGAAACGAACGCCGTGCTCGTGTCGCCGTGGACGAGGACCACGTCGGGCTTCTCCTTTTCCAATACGGCCTTTATTTTCTCGAGTATGGCGGCGGTGATGTCGAAAAGCGTCTGTCCTTCCTTCATTATCGACAGGTCGTAATCCGGCTTTACGTTGAATATCTCCAGCACGCTGTCAAGCATCTGCCTGTGCTGTCCGGTGACGCATACCACCGTTTGTATGCCCTTGCGCGTTTTCAGTTCGTTTACGAGAGGGCATATCTTTATCGCTTCCGGCCTGGTCCCGAAAACCAGCATGATCTTTTTCATAAACCGCCGCTCCTTGTTGCCGTTATATTTACAGTTTAAGTAATCGCGGCGGATTAAGCAAGCTTTTTTTGCCGCGGGAGGCCGGGAAGCGGTCAGCCGTCGCGCAGGAAAGCGGCCTCGAGCTTTTCAAGGGCCTTTTTTTCTATGCGCGATACGTACGAGCGCGATATCCGCATCGCCTCGGCTGTCTCCCTCTGCGTCCGCGCCGGGGCGCCGTAAAGCCCGTAGCGCATTTTGATTATCTCCGCCTCGCGGGGCGTGAGCTCGGTATCGATATACTGCCTGAGGCGGCGTCGGCTTTCGGCGGAAGTTATGCGCTCGAGCATGTTGTCCTCGCGGCACAGCACATCCATGAAAGAGAGAGAGCCGCCGTCGTCGCCGGACTCGATGGCCTCGGAGAGCGATATGTCCCCGGCGGTCTTTTTGCGGCTGCGGAAGTACATGAGTATCTCGTTTTCGACGCAGCGGGAAGCGTAGGTCGCAAGGCGCACCCCCTTGTCGGGCTTATAGCTGGATATTCCCTTTATCAGGCCTATGGTGCCTATGGATATCAGATCGTCCTGGTCGCAGTCCTGAGTATAGTATTTTTTGATTATGTGCGCCACAAGACGCAGATTGTGCTCGATGAGTATGTTCCGCGCCTCGATATCGCCGGAAAGCGAGCGGCGGACATACTCGGCCTCCTCCGCGGCGGGAAGAGGGCGGGGAAAGGAATTTGCCGGGCTGCCCAGACGCAGCATTATAAAGGCCGAGTTCAGCAGCAGAGCAATTAAGGACGCCGACATAAAAAACACTCCGATCCGTATTCAAATCGGCGCCTGCGCGCTCTTCCGGAGCGGACGGCGCCGATACAATTAGTATTCTTATCCCGCAAGTCCACATTACGGCCCTTTCGGAGCGCGGAAAAAAATATTCAGGTCCCGAAAAAACTGTTGACAGAAGTAATCCGAAGTGCTAATATCTGTTTAAGAAAAAATTATTAGTTACCTAACAGTTAGGAGGGTCTGTTTTGAGCAGCGAAGAGCTTATGAATATGCTTTTCCAGGTATCCATGCTCACTCGTCGCCCCGGCAGACCGGTAGGTCCGGCGCCGGGAGGAGGTCTGCCTGATGAGAATGCGTCGGATCAGTTCATGCGTATGCGCTTTCCGCCGCCGGTGAAGGGCATGACGAGCGTGGGCTTCAGAAGTCAGGGAAGGGTGCTTGCCTTTCTCAGCGAAAAGGACGGAGTTACGCAGAAAAGTCTTGCCGAGGCGATGTGGATACGGCCGCCGTCCCTGTCGGAGCTGCTTTTCAAAATGGAGGAAGAGGGGCTCATAGAGCGCCGCATCAATGAAAAGGACCGCAGGCAGGTGCTCGTATTCATTGCGGAAAAGGGCAGGCGCATCGCGGCAATGTTTTCCGCAGAGCGGGAGAGGAGAACGGAAGAATTCTTCTCCGCGCTTTCGGAGGACGAAAAAACGACTCTGGCAGCTCTGCTGAAAAAGCTGCTGGACAGCAATTCGGAAAAAGAAAAGGAGAAATAAATCATGGGACCCGGAGGATTTTTCCCGCCCGGAGACGGAGTCAACGACAAACTTAAGGCCCAAAGGCCGAAGTCGATAAGCGATGTTCCGAGATATCTCAAGGAAGTCGTGGGCGGCACCGCTTCAAGACTTCTTTATATTTTCAAGCTGGTCTGGGAGGCCAGACCCTCGCTGCTGTTCGTGATGATGTTCATGACGCTGTACAACGGCGTCATGCCGCTGGTCGGAACGCTCATCACGGCCAACCTGCTGGCCGAGGTCGTGCGCTCGTTCTCGGAAGACGTGAACATGCTCATACCTCTGGCGTATCAGTTCGGGTACACGTTCCTGAACAGTCTTATCAGCAGCCTCAACGGCATCATCACCAGGATCTCCGGCGAGATCGTTACCAATCACGTAAAGATCAAGATCATGAAGAAGGCCAAGGAGGTCGACCTGGCTTCCTTCGATATGCCGGACTTCTACGAGAGGCTCGAAAATGCCAACCGTGAGGCCGGCTCGCGCCCGGTCAACATCCTCAACTCGACCTTCGATCTCATCAGCCGCATAATATCCATGATCAGCTACGTGGTGATACTCTTCACGCTGCTGGCCAAGATGGGCACGATGTCCTATATCCTCTTCATCGTGTTCGTCATCCTGTCCATAGTGACCGCGGCGGTGACCTTCTTCTTCCGCCGCAAGAACTTCCTGTACATGCGCCACCGCTCCAAGGACCGCAGGCAGCTGCAGTATTACAGCGACCTCATGGTAAACAAGGACGTGGTCAAGGAGATACGTCTTTTCAACCTGTCCGACATGTTCATAGGCCGCTACAATGAAATATTCACCAAATATTTCAAGGGGATCAGGGCCATAATCCTGCAGGAGGGCGGCTGGAACATCTTCCTGTCGCTTTGTACGGCGGTGCTGAATATGGCGCTGTTCTACATGGTCGCCACGAACGTAAAGCAGATAAGCGATTACTCTATCTACACCAGCGCGCTCAACTCGGTCTCATCGGCGGTGACCTCGCTGATAATGACGACGGCGTCGATATACGAAGGCTCGCTGTTCATAGACAACATGATACTGTTTATGAACGAGAAAAAGACCATCGTTCCCGATATTGCGAAGCCCATCATTCCGCAGCGCCACTGCGGCCATACCATCGAGCTGAGAAACGTGAGCTTTTCCTATCCGGGCACCGAGCGCAGGGTAATCAAGAACGTCAACCTCACGCTCAACGCCGGAGACACCGTGGTGCTCGTCGGCCTCAACGGCGCCGGAAAGACCACGCTTATCAAGCAGATAACACGTCTGTATGACCCCACCGAGGGCGAGATACTGCTCGACGGCAGGAACATAAAGGACTATGACGTTACCGAGCTGTATAAGATGTACGGCATAATCTTCCAGGACTTCGGAAAATACGCCGTGAACGTAACGGAAAACATATCCTTCGGCGATATCGACAAGGAAGTCAAACAGGACGATATCGAAAACTCCGCCAAACAGGCCAACGCCGACGACTTCATCCGCAAGCTGCCCCACGGCTACGATACGCCGCTCATGCGTTACTTCGAAAAGACCGGCATAGAGCTGTCAATAGGCCAGTGGCAGAAGCTGTCGATAGCCTGGTCGTTCTATTCCGTCTCCGACATACTCATCCTCGACGAGCCCACGGCTTCCCTCGTCC
>JAGDDB010000051.1 GCA_017958265.1 Oscillospiraceae bacterium
CCATGACGTATATAAGGCCGGTGGTCGCCGTGGTATCGCAGGCCACGCGCGCGTCGGGGTCCTGCGCGATTATCGCGTCGAGCACCGCGTCGCTTATCTGCTCGCATATTTTGTCGGGATGTCCTTCGGTCACCGATTCGTATGTAAAAAATCTTCTTGCCATTTTCCGTTCTCCTTTATACCTACCAGCCGTTGAGATAGTTCTGCTGCTCGTAAGTGAGCTCGTCTATCTCTATGCCCATTGCTTTGAGCTTTACGCGGCCTATTTCATTGTCTATCGCCTCGGGTACGTTATACAGCCTCTTTTCAAGCCCCTTTTGGCCGGTCAGCCATTCCGCCGTAAGCGCCTGTACGGCGAAAGACATATCCATGATCTCCGCGGGATGTCCGTTTCCCGCGGCGAGATTTACGAGTCTGCCCTCGGCCATCAGGTTAAGCGTTCTTCCGTCGCTCATTACGAAGCCTTCTATATTATCGCGGCGTAAGCGCCGCTCAACGGCGATCCCGGCAAGGCCCGCCGCGTCGATCTCCACGTCGAAATGCCCCGCGTTCGCCAAAAGCACATTGTCCTTCATCAGCGCAAAGTGCTCCCGCCTTATCACGCCCTTGCAGCCCGTGACCGTTACGAAAATGTCTCCGAGAGGCGCCGCCTGCTCCATGGTCATCACCCTGAAGCCGTTCATCGTAGCGTCAAGCGCCTTGAAGGGGTCTATCTCCGTGACTATAACGTTCGCGCCCATGCCGTCGGCCCGCATGGCCACGCCCTTGCCGCACCAGCCGTAGCCCGCCACGACCACCGTTTTTCCCGCCACGGTCAGGTTGGCCGCGTGCATTATCCCGTCCCATACGGACTGGCCGGTGCCGTACTTATTGTCGTAGTAGTGCTTCGCCTTGGCGTCGTTGACGGCCACCATGGGACAGGGCAGCATGCCCTCTCTTTGCCGCGCCTTGAGGCGGAGTATGCCGGTAGTGGTCTCTTCGCAGCCGCCTATGAGGCGGTCGCCGTACTCCGCGCAGTCGCCGCAAAGCAGATCTATCAGATCGCCGCCGTCGTCTATGATGATGTGCGGGCGGCATTTCAGCGTTTCCCTGAGCAGAGAGGCGTACAGCTCTGCGTCCGCGCCGTGTATCCCGAAGGTCTCCACGCCCAAAGAGGCTATGCCCGCCGCCACGTCGTCCTGCGTGGACAGCGGGTTGGAACCGGTGAGGTATACCTCCGCTCCTCCCTTTTTCAGCACGAGGGCCAGGTTGGCGGTCTTGGCCTCAAGATGCACCGATACGGCGATACACAGCCCCTCAAAGGGCCTCTCCGCCTCAAAACGTTTTTCTATACCCGACAAAGCGGGCATGAAGGAGCGGACCCACTCTATCTTTCGCAGTCCGCTCTCGGCTAAGCTCATATCCTTTACTATGCTCAAATCCGCGCCTCCCCGTGTCTGTGTCAAGCCCGTATCCGAATCGGCTCCGTCCGAAATCATCCGCTCCCGGACGGCAGGGATCCCGCTCCCCGCGCCGACAAAAAAACGCCGTCTTCCGACGGCGCAGCAGGCTGCTTGACTCCGTTCCATCTTTCGCTTACCGTCGGACTTGGCACCTTGTTCAAAACAGGTTGCCGTGGCTTCACAGGGCCGTTCCCTCCGCCACTCTTGATGGAACCGTTTATCGATTTTTCGCCGTTTTCCGAACATCACGGCGTCTACCCGAAAATAATACAGTATCCTTTCGGACTTTGTCAAGCGATATTGACAAAAATGCCCACCGGAGCTTATAATATGAAAACGATTTTTATTTTCATATTTGTGAGGATATCCGATGAACTATAAGACCAGGCAGGGCGAGGCGCTGCTGAATTATCTCAGCTCTCTCGACGGGCGGCATGTCAGCGTGGCGCAGATAGCCGCGGGCCTTTCGGGCAGCGTGGGCGTTACGACCATATACAGGCAGCTCGACAGGCTCATCGAACAGGGGCTGGTCCGGAAAAGCAGCAGCGACGGCGAGGCCGCCTGCTACCAATATGTCGGCGGACAGTGCCGCAATCATTTTCATCTCATCTGCTCGGAATGCAGAAAGCTCATTCACCTCGAATGCGGCGAGTTTGACAGACTGTGCGAGCATATACGAGCCGAGCACGGCTTTTTGCCCGATCCCATGCGCACGTCCGTATACGGTCTGTGCGCCGACTGTCTGAAGAAGGCGGGAAAATGAAAAAAATCTTTCCTGTGCTCGCCGCTCTTATCCTGCTCCTTTCCGCCTGCGGGACGGGCGGGAACGGCGGCGGCAAAATAAAAATTGTCGCAACGGCCTTCCCTCACTATGATTTTGCCCGCAGCATAGCCGGCGAAGACGCCGATATCGTCATGCTCCTGCCGCCCGGTACGGAGGCCCATTCCTATGAGCCCTCTCCCCGGGACATCATCGCCGTGCAGAACAGCGATCTGTTCATTTATACCGGCGGGGAGTCGGACGCATGGATCGACGCCGTGCTTTCATCCATGGACTCGCGTCGGGGCCGCGATCTGAAAATGATGGACTGCGTCGCCCTGCGGCGCGAGGAAATACTGTCCTACATGACCGCGGCCGAGGCCGGGGACGAAGAATACGACGAGCACGTCTGGACTTCGCCGCCCAACGCCGCGGCGATCGCGGAGGAAATATGTTCCGCTCTGTGCGATATCGACGCCGCCCATGCCGAGGATTACCGCGCCCGCGCGGCCGCCTTCACGGGCGAGCTGCTTGAGCTCGACGAAAGCTTCCGCGCTCTGGCCCAAGGCGCCGCACGGCATACTCTCATTTTCGGAGACCGCTTTCCTTTTCTGTATTTCGTGAGGGAATACGGCCTTGATTATCTCGCGGCCTTTCCCGGCTGCTCCGGGGACGTCGACGCCAATCCCGCCACCGTCGCCCGTCTGATCGACGAAGTGCGTCTGAGCGGGGCTCCCGTTGTTTTCAAATGCGATCTCTCCGCCGGAAAGCTCGCCGATACGATAGCGGCCGAGACCGGCGCGAAGGTGCTCACGCTGTATTCATGCCATACCGTCTCGCGCGACGGCTTCAACGCCGGCGAGACTTATATAAGTCTGATGAAGAAAAATCTCGAAGCGCTCGGGGAGGCTTTGAACTGAATGGCTCTTATAAGCTGCCGCGACCTGTGCCTCGCCTATGAGGGCAGGATCGCCGTTTCGTCTCTGAGCTTCGATGTGCTCAAGGGCGACTATATTTGCATAGTCGGGGAAAACGGCTCCGGCAAAAGCACGCTCATAAAGGCGCTGCTCGGCCTGAAAAAGCCCGTAAGCGGCGAGATCGTCTACTCCGACGGGCTGAAAAAGACCGAGATAGGCTATCTGCCGCAGCAGACCCCCGCGCAAAAGGATTTCCCCGCGGGCGTGACGGAGGTCGTCCTGTCCGGCTGCCGCGGCGCTCCGTTCCACACGCGCGCCGAGAAACGCGCCGCCGCGGAAAACATGGAGCTTTTGGGCATTTCCGATCTGAAGAAGGCCTGTTACAGGGAGCTGAGCGGAGGCCAGCAGCAGAGAGTGCTTCTTGCAAGGGCGCTGTGCGCCACGAAAAAGCTGCTGCTGCTCGACGAGCCCGTCACCGGGCTCGATCCCCTCGTTTCGGCGGAGCTTTACAGGCTGATACAGCGCCTCAACGACGGCGGCGTGACCGTCATAATGGTCTCCCACGACGTTGACTGCGCCATCGAACGCGCGAAAAAGATACTGCACCTGCAGACCGTGCCCCTGTTCTGGGGCAGCGCCTGCGATTACGCCGACAGTGACACCGGCAGACGCTTCATGGGGGACGGCGGCGATGATTGAGTTTATTCGTGAGTTTCTGTCATATCCTTTTCTCGTCCGCGCCCTGATATCGGGTACGCTGGTATCGCTGTGCTCGGCTCTGCTCGGCGTGCCTCTGGTGCTCAAACGCTATTCCATGATAGGCGACGGTCTGAGCCATGTGGGTTTCGGCGCGCTGGCGATAGCCTCGGCGCTGAATTGGGCCCCGCTTTATGTTGCCATACCCACCGTGGCCGCGGCCGCCTTCCTGCTGCTCAGGCTCACTTCCGACAGCCGCATCAACGGCGACGGCGCCATCGCCCTTATCTCCACATGCTCTCTTGCGGTGGGCGTGATAGTCATATCGGCCTCAACGGGCATGAACACCGAGATAAGCAACTATCTTTTCGGCAGCATACTTTCCATGAGCCCGGGCGACGTCAGGCTGAGCGTCTGCGCGGCGGCGGTGATGCTGGTGCTGTTCATACTGTTCTACGGGCGCATCTTCGCCGTCACCTTTGACGAGACCTTTGCCCGCGCCATCGGCGTCCGCGCCGGAGTGTACAATACCCTGATCGCCCTTCTGACGGCGCTGACCATAACCGTGGGCATGCGCATCATGGGCTCGCTGCTCATTTCCGGGCTGATCATCTTTCCCGCGCTGTCCTCCATGCGCCTGTGCAGGAGTTTCCGCGGAGTGATGATATGCTCCTGTACGGTATCTTTGATCTGCTTTTTCGCCGGCGTCGCGGCATCCTACGCGTTCGCGCTGCCGACCGGCGCGAGCGTGGTCTGCGCCGACACGGCGGCCTTTGCCCTGCTCTCCCTGATCGGAGCCCTGCTGCGGCGAAACAGAGCGTGAAACATCGGCCGGAAAATGCTTCTCCTTATAATAAACAGATATCGGCAAAGTCCTCCGGACTTTGCCGATAAATTATTTACAGCATTTTTTCGTCGTATACCGCCCTCGAACCGCCTATGAATTTCGGTCTTGTCCTGGCGGCGGTGACCACCGCCCCGCCTATGCTGCGCGTATCGAGCTTTATCGGCACGGCCACCTTTTTAAGATGCATGCCTATAAAAGTGGAGCCTATGTCGATACCGGCGTCCGCCTTTATCTCTTCCACCGCTATCGGATCGGTAAAGTGAGCGTAGGCTCGCGTGGCGAATGAGCCTCCGGCCTTCGGCTGCGGGACGACGTTGACCTGCTCCGCCCCGGGCAGGGCGGCGCGCTCCACGATAAGGGCTCGGTTAAGATGCTCGCAGCACTGTGCGGCAAGATACAGTCCGTTTTTCAGTATATATTCGTAGATCACTCCGAATACCGCCTCGGCTACGTCGGGATCGGAATTGGTCCCTATGCGGCAGCCGGTTATCTCGCTGGTGGAGCAGCCCACCACCACGATATCTCCCGCCTTCAAAGCGGCTTTTTCGAGAAACTCTTCCATAAGCGCCCGCGTCTGAGCGCACACTTCCTGTGTTTTCACGGCGTTACCTCCCATGCCTGTCCGTACTGACTATGCAGTGATTATAGCACGCGGCGCGCCTTTTGAAAACCGCCGTTTTCCATTATTTGTGCTTTGCCCCGGCGCCGCCCGATACGATACAATGTTGATCGGGAGGTGAACGTCATACATATCAGAAAGCTTACGGCCCTGCTGCTTGCGCTGCTTTTTTCCGCCCTGCCGCTCTGCTCCGCCTCGGCGCGGGAGCCGTTCACGATGAGCTACCTTTACGGAGATCACGATTATTCCGCTCTGGTCGAGCGCACTTGCGGCATGCTCGACGAGGTTTCTCCGCCGTGGTTTGAAATAAACTCCGACGGCACCCTGCGCCTCAATGCGCCCGACGAGGCGTTTATTGACCGGATGCATGCTTCGGGCATAAGAGTAGTGCCGTTTCTCAGCAATCACTGGGACAGATCCCTCGGCAGAAAGGCGCTTGCGAACGCGGAAGACTTTGCCGCCGTCCTTGCCTCGGAGGTCGAAAAGTACGGGCTCGACGGCGTGAACGTCGATATCGAAAACCTTACCGAAGCCGACCGCGACTCCCTCACATTCTTTGCCGCTTCGCTCCGCCGCAGCCTCGGCCCCGACAAGGTGCTGGCGGTCGCCGCGGCCGCCGATCCCGAGGGGTGGGAAACGGGCTGGCAGGGCTCCTATGACTACGCCGGCCTTGCCCTATACGCCGATTACATAATGATAATGGCCTATGACGAGCATTATCAGGGCGGCGAGCCCGGCCCCGTCGCCGGCATCGGCTTTGTCGAGCGGTCCGTGCTTTACGCTCTTGAGCGCGTCCCCGCCGAAAAGCTGGTGCTCGGCATACCCTTTTACGGGCGCTGCTGGAAAAACGGCGAGGCGGGAGACGGCCGAGGCATATCGCTCACCGGCGCCGAACGGCTCATGAGCGCGTGCGAATGCCGCGTGGAATACGACGCGCGCGAGGAAAGCGTCAAAGCCGAGATCGATGTAAAGCCGGACGACGCCCTGTCCAGGTCTCTCAAAAATACGCTTGCTCCCGGCAGCTACACCCTGTGGTGCGAAAACGAGCGCAGCATACGCGCCAAGCTCTCCCTGGCGAAACGATATTCTCTCGCGGGCGTCGGCAGCTGGAGCTTGGGCCAGGAGCCCGCGGAGCTTTGGCTGTATTACCGCGCGGAGATGGACGGTCTGACCGACGTAAAGGGCTCCGATTGGTTCTGCGCCTGCGCCTCCGAGGCAGTGGAAAAGGGCCTTATTGAGCTCAAAGACGGTCTTTTTCTGCCCCGGGAGGGAATGACCCGGGGCGAATTTCTCCTTGCGCTCTACCGCATGGAGGGCAGCCCGGCAGCCGGGGAGGATAACGGCTTTGCCGACTGCACCGGCCGCGCCGCTGCCTGGGCCGCGGAGACGGGCGTCGCCGTCGGGCGGCCCGACGGCAGCTTCGCTCCCGGCGAGATCCTTTCCCGCCAGGACGCCGCCGTGCTCGCCTGCCGCTGCCTGCTCCGCAGTTGCCCCGAGGCCCGGCCCGGTCCCGTATCGGCCGCGGACGCTTCCCTCATAGCTCCCTACGCTCTTGACAGCATCGCCCTCGCCCTCGGCTGCGGCATACTTACCGGCGGCGACGGCGGGCTGATAATGCCTGCCGAGGACTGCACAAGGGCGCAGGCCGCCGCCATGCTCACCCGTCTTCTGAAGGCGAAGGGAGTTGAACACCTGCCGGTTTTCACGGGCTGATTTGCGCCGATACTTCGTTGCAGCCCTTGAAAATACGGGAGTATTCCCTGCACGCTGCGCCTCGTCTCGACACAAATCAGCTCCGCGAAAACTGCAAGGCACCCGAGGGGGAGAGATTTTCGAGTGATTTTTGTTCTTTTTGATGCCGCAAGGCTGTCGCCTTGCAAAGAGAAAAGGGCAAAAAGCGCCGAAAAGATACGCTCTCGGGCGGCAGAGGTTCGACTCCCTTCGCCTTAAGGCGCAGGGAGTTGAA
>JAGDDB010000052.1 GCA_017958265.1 Oscillospiraceae bacterium
GCTATCCTGCCGGCAAGCTCCGGGGCCAGCTGGGCTCCGTCCTCCCCGTATACCTTGTAGCCGTTATACTCCTTGGGGTTATGACTGGCCGTGATATTGATCCCCGCCGCCGCCTTATAAAGGCGGACGGCGAAGGAAAGCTCCGGCGTCGGTCTGAGCGACTCAAAAAGGCGCACATGTATGCCGCGCGCGGCAAGCACCGCGGCGGCGTCAAGCGCGTAATCGCGGCTGTTTATCCGGCAGTCGCAGCATACCACCGCTCCCCTTTCGGCGGCGTCGCCGCCCATGGCAAGAATGGTCTCGCTCAGCGCATAGGTAGCCTGACGCACCGCATAGCGGTTGATGCGCCTTGTTCCCATGCCCATTATCCCGCGCAGTCCGGCAGTTCCGAATTCAAGCGGCGCGAAAAAGCGCTCCTCTATTTCCCTGTCGTCGTCTTTTATCGCTTCAAGCTCCTTTTTTTCCTCGTCGGAAATATACGGGCTTGAAAGCCAGTGTTCATACTTCTGTCTGCAATCCATTTTCTTCTCCGTCGGTCTGTTCTTCATCCACGGGCTTGAGCAGTTCCCGGGCCAGCTCCAGCATGGTCTCGGGCACCAGCACGTCCATGCCGGTCCCGGCAAAGCCGAGTATGACCTTGGCAAGTCTGCCTGCCGAGGTATACGACTCTATCGTGGGCACCCCGAAGGAATGCAGAAGCGATAAAGTCATTTCATAATCCAGCCGGCTTCCCATTACCGTGGTGAGCAGCGCGGGCGCAACGGGCTGTCCGTCGTCGCCCACGGGCCAAATATCGTCCGAGCAGTCGCTGCACTCCATCGTACACGCAGAGCAGTCGCCGCAGCCTTCCGTATGTTCGCCGCCGCAATTTTCGCACACCGGCTCCAGCAGTTCTCCGCACACCGGACAAACCTCTCCGTCAAATTCCTTTTTGCATTCACTGCACCATGCCATTTGTACTCTCTCCTTTTCGGCGCCGTCCGGCTAAGCAGACAAAACCTATATCAACACGGTTTTGACGGGCAGACGAAAAGCGCCGAAAGAGCGCCGTTTGAAGCGTGTTGGTATGGGTTCCGTCTGCTTAAGGGCTGCAACGCAGTATCGGCGCAGATCAGCCCGTGAAAACCGGCAGGTATTCGACTACCTTCGCCTTACTTGTGATATTTTGAGCCTTCGGATATCTTGAAAGCGCGGTAAAGCTGTTCCAGCAGCATCACTCTCGCAAGGTGATGCGGAAATGTCATCTTTGACATTGACAGCTTCAGATCGGCGCGTTTTTTTATCTCTTCGTCAAGTCCGAAAGAGCCGCCGATAATGAAGCACAGTCTGCTCTTCCCGCTTACCGCGCACATTTCGAGAAACTTCGAAAAGCGCGTGCTGTCCATCTGACTGCCTTCTATGCACAAGGCTGCCACCACTGCCCCGGAGGGGATGCGCAGCATTATGCTTTCGGCCTCTTTTTTCAGCGCCGCGGCTGTTTCGGTCTCTCCCGGCGAGGACGGCAGCCGGCTCTCCGGCAGTTCTTCCACCTCAAGGCGGCACAGCGGTCCCAGGCGCTTTACGTATTCCGCCGCGGCGTCGGCATAGTGCTTTTCCTTTAGCTTTCCCACGCATATTATTTTTATGTTCAGCATAGCTTACCTAAACCTCGATCATCGAGCTGAACGCGGATCTCGGCGCGATCTCCGCCGGAAAAACTCCCAAACGGTCCTCCACGGCACGCAGTGCCAGCTCCCCGGTATTGTTCTCGGCGCTGAGATGCGCAAGCAGCAGCCTTTTCATGCCGTACCCGGCCAGAAATTCGGCAAATGCGGCGCAGACGTCGTTTGACAGATGTCCACGGCTGCCGAGTATGCGTACCTTGAGACTGTGGGGATAAGGGCCCGTGCGAAGAAGGTCGATATCATGATTGGCCTCCAGCACCGCCGCCGCGCAGCCCTTCGCCGCCTGCTTCACCTCGGGCGTCACGCAGCCCAGATCGGTCACGACGGCCAGCCTTTCTCCGCTGCCCTGCAGAACATAGCCGAAGCTCTCCGCGGCGTCATGCGAGGTGGCAAAGGA
>JAGDDB010000053.1 GCA_017958265.1 Oscillospiraceae bacterium
AGAAATATGTTGACAGCGCAAAGCTCATAGACAGATCCGTTCTCTATGACGCGGCGGACGCTTTCGATCTGGTCATCAAGACCTCAAAGGCAAAATTCGACGAGACCGTTGAGCTGCATGTCAAGCTCGGCGTCAACGGCACCCACGCGGACGAGCAGGTCCGCGGCGCCATCGTCCTTCCCCACGGTACCGGCAAAACCAAGCGCATCCTTGTTTTCTGCAAGGAAGAGCGCGTTGAAGAGGCTCTTGCGGCAGGCGCCGATTTCGCCGGCGGACAGGAGCTGGTCCAGAAAATACAGACCGAGAACTGGTTTGACTACGACGTAGTCGTCGCCACTCCCGATATGATGGGCGTGGTCGGCCGTCTCGGCCGTGTCCTCGGCCCGAAGGGCCTGATGCCCTCCCCCAAGTCCGGCACCGTCAGCGCCGACATCGCCAAGGCTGTCAGCGAGATCAAGGCCGGTAAGGTCGAGTACCGTCTGGACAAGACCAACATCATCCACTGCCCCATCGGCAAGGTATCCTTCGGCACCGAAAAGCTCATGGACAACTACATCGCGCTCATCACGGCCATAATCAAGGCAAAGCCCGCGGCCGCGAAGGGCCAGTATATAAGAAGCTGCGTCACCGCTTCCACCATGGGCCCCGGCGTGAAGATCAACGCCGCCAAGCAGCAGGCCTGATAAAGATCACGGCACAAATTCGAGCCGCCGCAAAACGAAAGTTTTGCGGCGGCTCTGTCTGTTGTCGAAAATCATTTCAGCCCCACTGAATGGTATACCCGGGCAGTATGTGCTCAACAAAGCGCGTAAGCTCGTCGGTAAATACGAAGCGCAGCAGCAGCGCGGCGACTATGGAGATCACTATGCATATGACAAGCAGTATGATATACGCTCTCGCAAGATTTCTCCTGCCTATCTTCCGGCAGCCTCCGCAGGCCCATACTATCATGAATATGAGACCTATGACGGGTATGCTCATGGCGACCATGGACAGCACCGTGCCCCAGGTGGTCATCGGCAGGTTTGCCTTGCGCTGCTTCTCCGCCGCGGCGGGCGAAAGCACGCCTGCCGCCGGCGCGGGAGGCGGCACGGGTATCGCGGGCGCCGCGGGCCTCGGCGGCGGATTGTACGCCGCCGCTTCCTTTGCGGGCGGGGCTTCTTCTTTCTTTATCTCAGCCGCCGCCTTTTCGGCTTCATTGAATTCCGGCGGAGCGGCAAAGACGCTTTCCTCCGCCGGAGCGGCAAAGGGCTCGGCGGGCGGCATCTCGGGTGCCGTCGCCTGTTCCGTCTCCACGGCCGGCACGGCGGCTTCCGCGTTTACCGGCAGAGCGGCGCCGCACTCGGTGCAGAAAGCCGCGCCCTCGGCATTGGGCGTTCCGCATGCGGGACAATTCTTAACGGCCATTGTTTTACCTCCTTATGCAATATCAAATCGTATCGGGCGCCGGAAAACATGTTTTTCCCGGCGCGGCCGGATATTGTCGGCTTGATTGTAGCGCAGTATCTCCGGTTTGTCAAATCTCGTCCAGGCTGCGCCCCAGCAGCGCCTCCGCCTTTTCTTTAAGCGCCAGGGCCTGCTTTTTCCTTTCTTCCGCCGCGGCAATGGCCGCGGCGTCTCCCGCGTACTTTTCCGCGACGTCCCCGTAGCGGGTCTCCACGGAAACGCGCCTGTCGCATTTCAGCAGCTTGTCCGCCAAAAAGACCACTTCTTTTTCGCCTATGTGTTCGGCGTCTATCCCCTCGCCCATATGCGCGCCCACAAGGGCGGCCTCGGCCTCCAGCCCCATCGAGGCCAGCAGCTCCCGGCCTCTTTCGGCATGGTTTTTTTCCGTGCGGCAGATATCATGCAGTATCCCGCCGCGGCGGCACAGCTCCGTATCCAGGCGGCAGCCGGCTTCGTTGAGCGCCTCCGCCAGGATGCGGGAAAGCTCGCCCACCGCAAGACAGTGACGCAGCACCTTCTCCGGCGGCCCGTGATCGATAAGTATTTTCTCCGCGTCCGTTATCATCTCCGCCTTTCTTTTTCCATGTGATATGATTTTATCATGCCCGCCCTTCCGGGGCAATTCTTTTGCGGAAGAAAAATCGGTGCGGTGACCGCATGATCACCGCACCGGTTTTTCACAGACCCAGGGCTCCGCCGACGCCGTCCACGATATTTCCGAGACTTTTCAGCATCCTGCCTGCCGCGCGGCTCTTTTTCTTTTTCGGCGCGGCGACCATACCGGCGGCCATGCCCACTATCAGGCCGGCCCCCATTCCCTTTAAAAAGCTCGCTGAATTCATAGCGTTTCACTCCCGTAAAGAAATTTCTCCGCAGCTTTTATTATGTCCGGACATCGGGAAAAGGAAAATAGCAATATATGCCTTGAGTTTTTTCCCGTTTCAGTGTAAAATAACTTTACAGTCTGCAAAACAATACTCGCTTACGGGAGGGTGTCGACGTGAAAAGCATTAAAACGATCCTTAAGCTGCTGGCGGCAGCCGCTCTGATCGCGGCCGCAATCGCCGCTGTGATCTATTATTGGGATACAATAAAAGCCAAGATCAACGAGCTCAAGCCCAAGCTGAAAAACCACCGCTTCTTCGAGTGCTGCGGCAAGGGAGATTTCAGCGATTTCGAGGATCTGGAGTTCTGACGCGCAAGGGCCCGTCTCCGCGCCGTATCGGAAAAAACTGCCTTTAAGATATTTTCGGCGACAGCTCACAGGCTGTCGCCGCAAAAATTATTATTTGCGTTTATTGCTGCTGCGCCTGATTTCCGTCGGACTTGTTTTTTCCCTGCTGCGCGCGGCCGCCGCGGTGTCCGTGGGCACGGTAGCGGTTCTTTTTCTTTCCGCCGCCGGAATTCTCTCCTCCGGACGCTTTGGCATGGCCCGCGGTGATATCCTTCATCACCTCGCGAAGCACGTCCTGGCGAAGCTCCGCGCTCTTGTCGACCGGCTTATCCGAGGTTTTGTCAGCCGCCGGCTTCTTCTCGCCGGGCGCGCCCCCGTTCGGTTTTCTGTGTCTTGACGACCTGGAGGGCTTGCGGCGTTCCGTCTGTTCCTGACGCTCCTGTCGTTCCTGACCGGGCTGCTGCTCCTGCCGGGAATCCTTTTCCCTTGTCTCGGCCTGCGGCGCGGAGTTTTTATGCCGGCCTCCGCCGTGCTTCGCCTGGCGCTGCTTTTCCCTGCGGCGCTCCTGCGGGACCTTTTCCTCAGCCGCGGCGGACTCGAAAACAGGCAGTTCCTTTACCGCTTCGATCTCCGGCTCGGGCTCGGGAGCCTTGTATTCTCCGTCAATGATATATCCGAGCCTGTCCGCGCTCCAGGACTGGGGCGACTGATCGCCCTCGTCCAGGCGCACCTTTACGGTGCGGCGGAGAAGGTTTACCTCGGTCACGGTGCCCTTGCCCTGGGGCGTATCCACCTGCGTATCCGTCTTGGGCAGCGTCTTTATAAGATACTCATAGGCGTCCTGCTCATATTTCAGACAGCACATCAGCCGCCCGCAGGTGCCGGATATTTTCGTGGGATTGAGCGAAAGAGACTGCGTCTTTGCCATCTTGATCGAAACGGGCTGAAAATCTTCAAGGAACGACGAACAGCAGAAGGGTCTGCCGCATATCCCGAGCCCTCCGAGCATCTTTGCCCCGTCGCGCACGCCTATCTGCATAAGCTGTATGCGCGTGTGGAATATTCCCGCCAGATCCTTGACCAGCTCGCGGAAATCCACGCGCCCGTCGGAGGTAAAGAAAAACAGTATCTTGCTGCCGTCGAAGCTGTACTCCACATCCACAAGCTTCATATCCAGGCCTCGGGACTCTATCTTCTGCTGGCAGATCTCAAAGGCCTCCGCCTCTTTCGCGCGGTTTTCCTCGGCCTGCTTTATATCCTCCTCGGTGGCTATGCGTATAACGGGACGAAGCGGCTGAACGATGCCGCTCTCTCCCACCTGACGGACTCCGCCCACGCAGTCGCCCATTTCCTGGCCCTTGGACGTTTCGACCACCAGCTTGTCCCCTTCCTCGGGCGTCAGCCCGGAGGGGTCGAAATAATATACCTTACCGCGGTTTCTGAACCGCACGCTTACTACTTCCGGCATTGTTTCCTCACTTTACCAAACTCAACAGATATCCCATACAGTGTCCCGCGCTTACGTTGCTCCTGCGCATATCGCGCAGCCGGTCCATCCACCCCGCGGCCTCCGCCGCCGCCTCCCGGAGCCGAGGCTGCCTTGCCTTCACTGCGAAAAGGACATAAAGCTCGTCCGTCAGCGCGTCAAAATCCGCCCTGTCCAGCTTCTCGGCCTTTACGGAGGCTCCCGCGAGCGCGCGCAGATCTCCTGCCAGGATCGCCTCGGCAAGCTCTTCGGCAAGCGGCGAAAAGCTGTGCTCTTCCCCGCCGGACGCCGCAGCCAGCTCTACGCAGCGCGAGCGCACGGTCTGAATCATCTGCGTCAGATACGGTTCGAACGAGTCTGCCACACCCGAGAACCCGCTGGCCTGCTGCAGCGTCACGATATCCCAAGCGCGCGACGAAAGCGCATCGAGCGCACTG
>JAGDDB010000054.1 GCA_017958265.1 Oscillospiraceae bacterium
CGGCGGCCCCGTTAATATATGTGTTTTCAGTGCACCGTCACATGCAGGCCGTATTCGCTCATCATGCTCTTGAGTCCCTGCATGAACTCCTCCGAGGGCGGCGTTGCCTCGATCGCGGGAGCGTCGCTTATGCGCGAATACTTCGCCGCGCCGAGATTGTGATACGGCAGCAGCTGCACCAGCTGCACCGCCTCGCCCAGGGTGAGGCAGAACTCCGCCGCGGCGCGGATGTTCGCCTCGTCGTCGTTGAAAAGAGGTATCACGGGTATGCGTATCTGCATTTTCGCTCCGGCCCCGGCAAGACGCCGGGCGTTGTCGACAATGAGCTCGTTGGGCACGCCCGTGGCCGATTTGTGCCTTGCGCTGTCCATGTGCTTGAGATCGTACAGATACAGGTCGGTATAGGGGAGGGTGCGCTCCACCGTTTCCCAGGGCGCGAAGCCCGTGGTATCGAGAGCGGTATGTATGCCCTCGGCCTTCAGCCGTTTGAGTACGGCAACGGTGAAATCCGCCTGGCTGAGAGCCTCGCCGCCCGATATGGTCACGCCGCCGCCGGAACGCTCGAAAAAGCGTCTGTCGCGCAGCAGCCGTTCCGTAAGCTCATCCACGGTATAGTCTTTTCCGCAGATATAGAGAGCCCCGGGATAGCAGACCTCGGCGCATTTGCCGCAGTTGTCGCACAGCTGCCTGTCTATATGCACCAGCCGTACCTCCTTGTTTTCGGAGGCGTCAAAGCGGGTGCCGCCGAACTCCACTGCGGAGACGGGGCAGGCATGTATGCAGCGCTCGCGGCACAGCTCTATGCCCTGACAGCGCATGGCTATCCAGCTGAGCTGGGGATAAAAGGCCTGAGACTCCGGGCTGTGGCACCACGGACAGCGAAGGGGACAGCCCTTTAAAAACGCCGTGGTGCGGATGCCGGGACCGTCCTGCACCGAAAAGCCCTGTATGTCGTATATTCTTCCGGTAAGCCTGCTTTCGTCCACGCTTCGTTCACCCGCCCGCGTCACAGGCCCATTTCCGTCCTGCGGATGAGGTCGTCCTGGCAGTCCTTGAACACTTCCACGAAATACGCCGAGAAGCCCGCCACGCGCACGATGAGGTCCCTGTAATTCTCCGGATGCGCCTGCGCGTCTCTGAGGGTGTCGCTGGAAATGATGTTCAGCTGCAGCTCCATGCCGCCGCCGTCAAAGAAGGTCTGCATAACGTTTTTGAGCTTTTCCGGGCCGTCCTCGCCGCTGAGGGCGGTGGGATGGAATTTCATGTTGCAGAGCGTTCCGTTGGCGTACTTGGTCTGGTCGAAATCGAGTATGGAATTCATGCAGGCGATGGGGCCGCTATTGTCCGTACCCTGTACCGGGGAAATGCCGTCGGACAGCGGCTGGCCGAACTTGCGCCCGTCGGGCGTGGCCCAGGTGAAGAAGCCGAAGATCACGTTGGCGGTGACGGGATAGCAGCCCGCGCAGAAGCGGTTGCCCCGGGGGCCGGTGGCGCTGTTGATGGCGTCGGCGTAGGCGTCGGCGGTGAAGCGGATGTATTTGTCCGCCTCGGGGTCGCCGTTGCCGAAGCGCGGCACTCTGCCGTTTATGATCTGGCGCAGTTCCTCATAGCCCTCCCAATTATGCATTATCGCATCGTAAAGCTCACGGGTGGTGGCTATTTTCTCGCGGAAGCAGACGTAGTCTATCACGTTGAGGCTGTCGGCCACGTTGCCGAGGCCTATGCAGGAATTGCCGGTGGAATTGTATTTTGCGCCGCCGGACATGACGTCCGTGCCGGACTCCATGCATCCGTCCATGGTGGCCGAGAGCATGGGCAGAGGGGTATGGAAGGAGCTCATGGCCTCCCAGGCGTTCACGCAGCTTGCCTGCCAGCGGCAGAAGAAGTCAAGCTGGGTCTTCACAGCGTCGAGCACCCGGTCCATATCGGGCATTTCATAGAGATAGCCCGTCGCGGGTCCCGTGCGCTTCGGGGCGCCTGCGGAGGGCAGGGGATTGACGCCGTTGTTTATCGCCATGAGCAGCGCGTTGGGAAGATTCATGTACGCCTCGGTGCCGGTGCCGCCCGGCTCGGCCCACTCGCCGCCGCATACCGCGGGCTCCACGCAGCCCAGCAGGCAGTAATTGCGCGCGTCCTCAAGAGCCACGCCGCGCTTCATCAGAGCGGGGATTATAACGTCGTCATTTTCAAAGCTCGGCACGCCGCCGGAAATGCGCGTGGTGGTTATCGCGGCCTCCCACAGCTCGGCGGGAGTGCCGGGATGTATACGGAGCGACTGGGGAGGATCGTGCAGCACAAGACGGCCCGCGGACTGCAGCATCATGTAAGTGACGGAGTTGGTCGCGTCGCTGCCGTCCTTGTTGACTCCGCCGAGGGTCATAAGCTGTCCGCTGGTGTATCCCGGGCCGGACTTGGTGGCGCCCTCGGACCATATCTTGTTGCATTCGGCGACCTTGAGATAGAACAGGTCCAGAAGCTCCTGGGCGTATTCCTCGGTTATCGTGCCGTCGGCTATATCCTTTTCGTAATAGCTGCCCAGGTACTGATCGACGCGCCCGTAGCTTATGCCGTGCTGCTGGCCGTCCATGCACATGGCGAGCTGATACAGGTAGATGCACTGGAGCGCGTCATGGAAATTGCGGCAGGGGTTTTCCATGATCCAGTCAAGGCAGTCCGCCATTTCGAGCAGCTCCTTTTTGCGCTCCGGATCGGTCTCCTGCCCGGCAAGACGCGCGCATTCGGCCGCGTAGCGCTTCGACCAGGTTATGATGCCCCTCGATACTATCGAAACGGCGCGGTAGAAATTATAGCGGGTGTTGTCCCGGCCGTAAATGCCGTTGTCCTCCATCTCCTTCATCTTCGCCTCGGCCTCGCGCGCTATCGCGCCGAAGCCCTTGCGGGTCGCGGTCCAGAAATTGCCGCAGAAATGACCGACGGGGGACTGACAGTTGTCCTTGGTATTGAAGTATATGACGCCGTTCCCGGCTATCTCGCTCAGGCCGACGGGCATATACTCGTCCACGATGGCGCTCACGCTGTTCTTGTCCCAGAAATCGCCCGTTTCAAGCAGGTACTTTTCGTCCTCGGGGTCGATGTCGTAGGGGTCCTGCTCGCGCAGGGGGATGGTGCCGGCGCGCAGCTCGCTCATGAACCAGTTGAAGGAGGTCTCGGGGTAGAGCGCGCAGCAGCGGTAGCTCGCGCCCTGCCAGCCGACGATCACCTCGCCCTCGTTTATCAGAACGGGCATCTTCTCGAAAAGAAGGGCGAGGGTCTTCGCCCGCTTGAGTATGCCGGTGAGCTGCGGATTGTCCATGTAGAACTCAGTTACGATCCTGTATCGGTTGATGTCTATCTTCGGGCGGGTGGTACGGTATTTTTCCCGTATTTTCGCCACTCTCATCGTCATTGGTTTTAACTGAAACATTCTCATACCTCCGTAAGGTTGCCGGGCGGTTTCGCCGGACCGGGATGTTTGATAACCGTCTGAGATTATCGTAACACAGCCTTGGAAAAAGTCAAGAAAAAGCGCCGGTCCTTCGGGAGGACCGGCAAAAAGTCGGCTGAGTCATTCTGCCCGCAGCGGTGCAAATCAGCCCGTGAAAAGCGGCAGGCGTTCAACTCCCTGCGCCTTAAGGGCTGCAACGAAGTATCGGCGCAAATCAGCCCGTGAAAAGCGGCAGGTGTTCAACTCCCTGCGCCTTAAGGCGAAGGGAGTCGAACCTCTGCCGCCCGAGAGCGTATCTTTTCGGC
>JAGDDB010000055.1 GCA_017958265.1 Oscillospiraceae bacterium
ATTCCAGGGCCATGGCGTCCCCCAGGGCGGCGCGGATCTCTTCTTCGGCGAGGCCAAGGCCGAAGTTCACATTTTCCCGCAGGGTGTCCTGAAATACCATGTCGTTCTGGAAGCAGACGCCGAAGCGGGAGCGAAGCTCATCCCGGTCATAGCTGCGCACGTCCTTCCCCTCCAGGAAGACGCCCCCTTCTCCCGCGTCGTAGAAGCGCAGGAGCAGCTGGATGATGGTGGATTTTCCGCAGCCCGTGGGGCCGATGATCCCCAGGCTCTCCCCCTTTTCCAGGGTGAAGCTGATGCCGTCCAGGGCCTTTTCCCGGCCTTCCCCTGCAAAATCCGCCTTGTCGGAAGCGCGGCTGTCCTCCCCGTAGCGGAAGCCCACGTTTTCAAAGCGGATGAAGCCCGGCCCGGCGGGGGAGAGGGCCTCTTCCGGGGCCAGGACGCGCTGGTCCGTGGGGGCGTGCAGCACCTCGTCGATGCGGTTGGCGCTGGCGCTGGCCTTGCTCAGGGTCATGAAGATCCTCGTAAGGCCCATGACCCCCATGGCGATCATATTGAAATAGGTGAGGAAGGCCAGGATGACCCCCGGCTCCATGCGCCCGGCGTTCACCCGCCTTGCCCCCAGGAGCACCACCAGGGTGAGGCCCACGTTGAGGCAGAACTGGAGGAAGGGGCCGGGGATGGCCATGACCGTGCTGGCGGTGATGTCCGTATCGGTCATGTCCTCATTGGCGGCGGCGAAGCGCCGCTTTTCGTATTCCGTCTTGGAAAGGGCTTTCACCACCCGGATGCCGGTGATGTTCTCCCGCATGATGCGCACCAGGGTATCCAGCTTGCCCTGCACCCGGGCGTACATCGGGATGCCCTTGGCGGAGACCGACAGCACAACGAGGATGAGCAACGGCAGCATGATCACCAGGATCATTGCCAGTGAAGCGTCCATTATCAGCGTAACCGCAACGCCGCCCAGCAGCATCATCGGGGCACGGATGCACAGGGCCTGGAGCTGCTGCACCGCCGACTGGACATTATAGCTGTCCGAGGTCATGCGCGAAATGAGGGAGGGCAGTCCGAAGGCGTCAAAGCGGCTGCCGCTGAGGTTGGCGATCTTGCGGAACAGAGCCTGCCTCACGTCGTAGCTCACCCTGTGGGCGTTGTCGATGGACCGGCGGTTGGCGGCCACATTTAGCATCCTGGTGACGATGGCCGCGGCAAACATGAGGCAGCCCCAAAGGATAACGCTCTTCAGCTGTCCCGAGGGCACCACATAGTCGATGATGTGTTCCAGTATGTAAGGGATGGCGAGCTCCGACAGAGTGCCGATGAGCTTGAGAAACACCGCTATGAAGATGCTGCCGCCGTAGCGCCCCATGGAGCGGAATATCAGCTTCACGGCTCGTTTCCCCCTTCCTGCGACAGCAGCGCGAGCGCGTTTGCGCGCAGGCGGTCAGTCAGCTTTTCCAGCTCCGCCCGATCTTCTTCACCGAATCCCGCCAGTATCGACTCGGTGAAAAGCTCAAAGGCCTCACGGATGCGGGGATAGATATCAAGGGCCTTTTGAGTGGGATAGACCTTTCGGCAGCGGCCGTCCTCCGCGGGAGCCTCACGGCGTATGTAGCCCTGCTCCTCCAACTTCATCAGCTGGTGGGCCACCGTGGTCTTGTCCAGATACAGGGCGGAGATCAGCTCCTCCTGGGCAAGGCCGGGGCGGCGGCAGACATGGCTGAGAAGCATCTGCTGGGCGGGGCGCAGCTCCGTGTCCGCCAGAGAGCGGGCACGGTATATTTTGAAACATCGTCCGATACAAAGAATATCGCCCAAGGCGCGGCTGCGCATGTCATCGCCTCCTTATACGCTGCCCAGTATACGCCGATTAGTTGTAATTTGCAACTATTATCGGAGAAGAAGGCGGATCAAAAAGAAGCGGAGCTTTTTCATGCCTCCGCGATTTATCCCAAGCTTTCCAGCAGCACCAGCACCAGCCCGTACAGTACGCTTGCCACCGTGCCGTAAACGATCACCGGACCGGCGATGGTGAACATCTTGACTGCGGTGCCGGTGACCAGCCCCTCGCTTTTGAATTCAAGAGCGGGCGAGGCCACGGAGTTGGCAAAGCCGGTGATGGGCACGAGCGTGCCCGCGCCGCCGAATTTGGCGAGCCTGTCGTATATGCCGAGAGCCGTGAGCGCAGCTCCGATAAACACAAGCGTGACCGAGGCCGCCGCGGCAGCCTCCTCGCTGTCCAGGCCGCGAAGAGCCCACAGCTTTAAAAGCAGCTGCCCGATAATGCAGATAACGCCCCCGCTGACAAAAGCCCGGAAGGTGTCCGCCGCCAGGGCGGAGGGCGGAGATTTGCGTTTTACGTATTCGCGGTATTCCGCGTTTGTCATGTTGACCATTGAAAGAGCATTCCTTTCGTAAAAAAAGACTCCCGACCGTATTATCTGCGGTCGGGAGGCGGGTATTACATCCTTATTTATCCACGTTCACGTTGTTTATGCCGTTTTCTTCGAATTCCTCGATATATTCGTCTATGCGTTTGTTCAGCTCGCTGTAGTTGGATGAGTCGATAGGCGCGAAATCCATATCGCGGCGGGCAAGCTCTTCGGCGAGTATATCAAAGAAAATCGCGTCTTCATACTCCATTATCGCCTCATGTATACCTCCGCGAGCAAACTCCGCGGAGGGGACGACCTCGCCGTCAACGACCTCAAACAGAGAATACATCCCGGTTTTCAGACAAAGACCGAAAAGCTTTGACTCGATATCGTCAAATTCTTTCACACGGTTGTCGCCGCGGGTGGAGTTGAGCACCCAGTTGCCTATGTAGACCATATCAAGCAGACGGCGAAACTCTCTGTCGGTCAACTCTATGTTCAAGGTCAAGCCCCCTTTTCGGAAAACGCCCGGCGTCAGTCATCGGGCTGCGATCGTCGGATCCGGGCGCCTCTCATCGGGAAGGCGGGATGCGCGGCGGTCGATATAATATACCGTGGCTATTATATAATGGAACAGTGCCGATTTCCACAATAAATTTTAAACTGTACCGGATATTTTTTCAAGGCGGCATGCCGGCGAGCATTATTTTGCGTTCCCGGCTCATTTTATACTTGTGCTTGCAGATATTTTGCTTTATTATATACAAAATAAACCCGTACCCGCAGATATGCCGATCCCGGCCGCATGGCATACGAAGCGGGCGGACGGGAGAAATCCCGAAGAAGGGAGCGGAACGGGATGAAGGACGTATTGATATCCATTTCGGGCACACAGTCGTCACAGGACGGCGGAGACGAGAAGATCGAGCTGGTCACCGACGGACAGTACCAGTACGGCGACGAGGAAAGCTGGTTCACATACAATGAAAGCAGCCTCACGGGCATGGAGGGGACGAAGACCACCTTCCGCCTGGAAAAGGACAGGGTCACGCTTACGCGCGAAGGCTCGGTAAACAGTCAGATGATGTTTCAGGACGGAAAGAAGAATGTGTTCCTCTATGATACTCCCTACGGGGCGGCGACCATGGGTGTGGACACCAAGAGCCTGAAGACCCACGCGGATGAGCACGGCCTGAAAATGGACATCGTTTATTCGGTGGACGTGGATAATATCGTGCTCGGAAGAAACATTTTTCAAATAAACGTGAAGGAAATAAAACAATGAGCAACCTGATTGAAGCTGCAAAGAAAGAAATAGATGTGCTGATCGGCGAGGCATATAAAGCAGCATGCGCAAAGGGAACGCTTCCGGAGGGGACCGAGCTCGGCGGGACCGTGGAGATACCCAAGGATCCCGCTTTGGGCGATTATGCGTGCTCATATGCCATGACCGCGGCGAAAAGCATGAGGATGGCGCCGCGGAAAATAGGCGAGGCGCTGACGGAGCAGCTTAAGCTTGACGGCAGCAGCTTCCGCACCGCGGAGGTCGCCGGAGCGGGATTTATCAATTTCCGCCTTTCGGACGAATGGTACGCCCGCGTGCTTGCCGAGATCGAAAAAGAGGGCGCCGATTACGGACGCATAGACGAGGGCCGCGGTCAGCGTGTAATGGTCGAGTTCGTTTCCGCCAACCCCACCGGCACCATGACCATAGGCAACGCCAGAGGCGGCGTGCTGGGAGACGCGATGGCGTCGGTGCTGGAAAAAGCCGGTTACGACGTATGGCGGGAATTTTATGTGAATGACGCGGGCCACCAGGTGGAGATGTTCGCCCGCTCGGTCGAGGCGCGCTATATCCAAATGCTGAAAGGGGAGGACGCCTGCGTTTTTCCCGAGGACGGTTATCACGGGGAAGATATAAAAGAGATAGCAAGGCTGTTTTATGAAAAATACGGCGACGCGTATCTCGAAGAGAATGAGGAAAAGCGCCGCGGCGACATGATGCGCTTCGGCATAGAGTACAATATAGAGAAAATGCGCCGGGACCTGGAGCGCTACGGCATAAAATACGACATGTGGTTCAGAGAATCCACGCTGCATGAGAGCGGCTATGTGGCCGAAACGGTCGACATGCTCAGCAAGGCCGGATATACTTACGAAAAAGACGGCGCGCTGTGGTTCGAGCTCACGCGTTTCGGCGCGGAAAAGGATGAGGTCCTGTGCCGCTCGAACGGTTTTTACACATATTACGCGGTGGATATGGCCTATCACCGCAACAAATTTATCGAAAGAGGCTTCGATAAGGTCATCAACGTATGGGGCGCGGATCATCACGGCCATGCGCTTCGCTTCCATAAATCTCTGCCCGCGCTGGGCATCGACCCGGACAGACTGCATTTCCTGCTTATGCAGCTCGTCAGACTCATGCGCGACGGAGAGACGGTCAAGGTATCCAAGCGTACCGGGAAGGCCATAGCCCTTTCCGATCTGCTTGATGAGATACCCAGAGACGCGGCAAGATTTTTCTTCAAC
>JAGDDB010000056.1 GCA_017958265.1 Oscillospiraceae bacterium
AGGCGGAGCGCGCGGACTAGGTAATCCTCCTCCACCGTCACTATCTCATCGGCAAGCGAACAAACGATGGGATAATTGAGACGCCCGGGTCTGAGCGGCTGCAGTCCGTCCGCGACGGAGCGGGGATTCTCGGGCAAAGTAACGGGTCTGCCCGCCTCTATGCTGCGGGTATATCTCGCAGCTGCGGCAGGCTCCGCGCCGATGATCTTCACCTCGGGACGAATGCTCTTTACCGCCGCCGCGACGCCGCTGAGCAGTCCGCCGCCTCCGACGGGGATAATGATGCGGTCCGTCCGGCTCAGCTGCTCCATTATTTCCAGACCCGCGGTGCCCTGCCCCGCCATGACCTCATAGTCGTCGAACGGAGTAAGAAGCGTCCAGCCCTTTTCCCTGCTCAGCTTTTCGGCAACGGCGAAGCGCTCCGACAAAGTACTGAGGATCAGCTCGGCTCCGTAAGAGCGTATACTTTCCCTTTTATGCTCCGGCGCCGTATCCGGCAGGACTATATGCGCCTCAATACCCAGCTTTGCCGCCGCATATGCCACCGCTTTTCCGAAATTGCCCGACGAAGCCGTTATTACTCCCTCATCCTTTTCTTTGCGGGTAAGAGTAAGCATTCTGTTAAGCGCGCCTCTGATCTTGAATGAGTTGGTGATCTGCATGGTATCCAGCTTCATATACGAGCGACAGTGCAGAGCCTCGTCAAGCAGCTGCGTACGTATCAGCGGCGTTGTAAAAATATACGGTCGAATGCGCTCCCGCGCGGAATATATCATTTCACTTGTCAGCACTTTATTTCCTCCAGCTTATATTATCGGCCCGTGAAACCGCACAGGCGATCATTGTGCGGCACATTTGTCCGCAGAGCGGCAAAAACATATGCAGCCGCCAAATTCGTATTGTACCACTTTTTTATTTGCCGCGGAAGAATAAATTATGATTTGTTTTTACAAATGTTGTTTATATTCGTCGCCGGGAAATACACTCTTATTACCGTCAAGTTGACGCGTCCCGCTCTTTGTGTATGTTAATTTAATATTTTTATCCGATATTTTTCTTGTTTTCCCGTAATCCTTGACAAAGCGGCAAAACATGGCATAATAACGTAATAAGTTACCGCAAATCGACACCCGATAATCCGGAGGATCCTTATTATGAACCGCAAAAGGCTGCCCGCACTGTTATCGGCTCTTGCTCTGGCGCTTTGTCTGCTGCATGGCTGTGCCGATGCTCCCTCAGGCAGCGATACCGCTTCCCTGCCGCAGAACGGTCAGGAGACGGACGGCTATACTCTCAGCGAGAGCGATGCCGCTTCCCCGCCGCAGGCCGAACCGGAGCGGGACAGATATACTCTCAACGAGAGCTTTCCCGTTGCGCCCACGTCTTGGAACCCGCACACATGGAAGTATTACATAGACGAATATGTATCTCACTATACGGAAATGCCTCTTGTCGACATTTCCGTTGCCGAAGACGGTGTAAACTTTGAGTGGGTCTTTGAAATGGCCGTCAATGTGAGCGATATCACTTCCGAATACGAGTACCGGGACAAATACGGCATCTCGGAAAATGAAGGCCGGGTATACAAAATCGAGCTCAATCCCGCAGCCTGCTGGGAGGACGGAACGCCCATAACCGCCGAAACGTATGTGTACTCCATGCGCGAGCTGCTTTCTCCCGACCTGAAAAACGCGCGTGCTTCGGTCTACTGCGACAACAGCATTGCCATATACAATGCCAAAGAATATCACAACAGCGGCCATGCCGGAGTAGCCAAGTATTCTCCGCTGGTCGTGGATTGGCTTGACGAGCTGCCCGATACTCCGGGCAGCGAAGGCGATATCAACGGTCAGATCCTTGATCCCGCCTACTCCTACGGCGCCGCGGTATATTTCAATGCGGATGAGTGTTCTCCCTTCTTCGGCGGCGAGGAAGCCTTTGCGGATTATGTGGCGGCCTATGCCGACACCTACGAAGAATTCAGCCCCTTTGTAAAGTATACAGGCAGCGGAGAGTATATAGAAGTCACCGATGAACTTAAAGCCATGCTCAACGCGGCAGCATCGTTTTTGGGGGATGACAATCCCGCCGCATGGCGCGAGCTGTGCTTCTTCAAAGACGGTTATTTTGCTCCCACGAAATGGGACGACGTAGGGCTTTATGCCGCAAATAACTACACTCTTATCTATATCACTGCCGCTCCGGTATCCATGTTTTATTTCCTTACGGGCCTGAGCAGCAACTGGATAGTCTATCAAGAGTACTATGAAGCCGGAAAGACAGTTCAGGGCGATATGTCGGTAAGTACCGATTACGGCCGCAGCGCCGATAAATACATGTCCTACGGACCTTACAGGCTGGTCTCTTCCGATGCCGACAGGTTGGTATTTACGCGCAACGACAGCTGGTACGGATATTCCGACGGCCGTCACGACGGTCAGTACCGCACAACGGATATAGTCTGTGATATAATTCCCGATCACGACCGTGCTTTGGAGCTTTTTGAAAACGGCTCCCTCGACAGGCTCGAGCTGACCGCGGAAGATCTGGGCAAATACCGTACCAGTCCCCGTCTTCTCAAAACCCCGGAAACATATATGTACAGATACGTCTTCGCCACCGATCTTGTCTCTCTCGGCCGGCTCGAGGAGGCCGCGGGAGACGGAAGCTGCAAAAGGATCTTATATTATGATGATTTCCGCCGCGCCTTATCTCTCAGCATAGACCGCGAGACCTTCTGTGCCGAAGCCACCGCCGGATATAAGCCCGGATATTATCTGCTGAACAATCTGTACTACTATGATATAGAGCATGACCCGAATTCCATTTTCCGTAATTCCGACGCCGCGAAAAAAGCGATGTGCCGCCTTTACGATGTTGATTGGGAAAACGGGGATTACTCTTCTTTGGACGAAGCTTACGCATCCGTAACGGGCTATGATCCTCAGCTTGCACGCGAGCTGTTCTCTTCTGCCTATGACCGGGCCGTGGACGACGGCATTTACACCCCCGGTCAGGAAATAATCATCACCTGCATTTGTTCCGCCGCTCAGGAGCTGAACGCCGACGAGCTCAAACAGGAAGAACTGCTCAACCGTTTTGTATCCGACGCGGCGGTCGGCACCGGTTTTGAAGGCCGGATCCACTTCAAATTTGCCTGTTTTGACGGCGACAGATATGAGGCTGTTGCGGACGGCCGCGTGGAAATGATATGCTCCGCCTGGGGCTCATCCTCTTTTTATCCCTTTTCCCTGATCCTGGCTTACTGCTCCCCTCTTTATACGGGAAGCCTGTCAAAGATACATGAGTCCAACGGCTGGGATCCTTCCGTGCGAACTCTTGAGATCACCGCGGATTTCAACGGAGACGGAGCATCCGAAAGCTATACCCGCAGCTTTGAATCCTGGGCCGAGGCCATCAACGATACTCGGCAGTTTGCCGGCGACACAAGACTGTGCATGGAAATACTCGCGCAGCTCGAAGCGGGGATACTTGAGGCATGCCGCTGCATTCCCTGGGGTTCTTCCGCGTCATGTACGGCATATTCCGAACAGCTTCGCTATCCGATAACGGAATATAACATCATGTACGAATACGGCGGTATACGCCTGCTGGACTACGAATACTCAGATGAACAATGGTCCGAACATATTGCTCCTTCCGACGGGCAAAATATCGTGGAATGAGCGTATTGTAAATCTGTCAATGTTCCGGCCGATCGACTCCGATTTAAGTACGCCCGAAACGGCGTCTTAAAGACGACAAGGCAGGATCAGAATAATATCACAGGAGGATAAAACAATGGCATTTTTTGACAAACTTAACGGTATCGCGCAGTCGGTCGGCGAAAAGACCAGCAACGCGATAGAAAGCGGCAAGCTTTCTCTGAAGATCAGCGGTGAGGAAAAAAAGATCGCCGCCGCCGTTGTTAAACTCGGCGAGCGCTTTCTTGCCAAACTCGACGCGGGTGAAGTTGCCGACGAGGAAACAATGGCCATATATTCCGAAATCACCGGCTACCGCGAAGTCATCGCAGCCACTCAGGAAGAGCTTGACACCCTTAAGGCCGCAAAGGAAGCTCCGGAAGCCCCTCAGGCTGACGACGCCGGCGCGAAGTTCTGTGCATCCTGCGGCGCCAAGCTCAGTGCCGATGCGCGCTTCTGCCCCGAATGCGGCAAACCCCAGCAGTGATTTTCAGATACGTTTTCGCATTGCCGCAAAACCCACCCCTGAAATAAACTCTCATTTCACGCGGAGGCACACGCCTCCGCGTGAAATCTTTATGTATGAATAATCATGCGGACTCGCCGCGCCGCCGCTCGGTACGTTCCGCATGATCGAAGCCCGATTGATTCGGCTTTTTGTTATTATGTGATAATATTATTCTATCAATTATCAAAAATATATGCAAAATACCGTCAAAAAAGGTAAAAAGACATTCGAACCGAGCAAGTATACTGTTACTTATACCAGTTGATTATCGTGTATTTTTTTAGTATCATTTTCATTAGCGTAAAAGACTAAAGGAGAATACGCCGATACCCGTACGGGGATAATTAAGTCGGGAGTGAAGAAAAGCCCATGTATAAGATCTTACGGAAAAAGTCGCTGAATCCCACGGTCACGCAAATGGAGATAGAAGCTCCGTTGGTCTCAAAAAAGGCAAAACCCGGCCAATTCATCATTCTTCGAGTGGATGAAGCGGGAGAACGCATCCCGCTGACCGTGGCGGGCACCGATCCCGCAGAAGGCTCCGTAAAGATCATCTTCCAGATCGTCGGCGCAACCACCGAAAAACTCAACCGCAGGCAGCAGGGCGAGAGCATACATGACTTTGTCGGTCCGCTCGGCGTGGCCACCAAAACCGACGGCATTAAGAATGTTTGCATCGTGGGCGGCGGCGTGGGCTGCGCCATTGCAATGCCCGTGGCTCAGGAATTCCACCGTCTCGGCGCGAATGTCACAAGCATCATAGGCTTCCGCAGCAAGGATCTTTTGATCCTTGAAGACGAGTTCAGAGCCTGCTCCGACAGACTTATCGTGATGACCGACGACGGCTCCTATTCCCGCCGGGGCAACGTCACCGTTCCGCTGACCGAGATGCTTGAAGGCGGAGAAAATTTCGATATGATCATTACCATCGGGCCGCTGATAATGATGAAATACGTAACTTTAGCGGCGAAGCCTTTCGGCGTGCCCGTGACGGCGTCCATGAATCCTATCATGATCGACGGCACCGGCATGTGCGGCTGCTGCCGCCTTACTCTGAACAGGGACGGAAATAAGGTGACGAAATTTGCCTGCGTAGACGGTCCGGACTTCAACGCCTATGAGATCGACTTTGACGAGGCCATAAGCCGAAGCCGTATGTATTCGGACTTTGAGCGACACGCCTACGAGGAAACCTGCAATCTGTTCAAAAAAGCGTAAGGAGGGGGTTTTAATATGCCGATCGATCCGAAAAAACATGAGATGCCTGCTCAGGCTCCCGAGACGCGCGCGCATAATTTCAATGAAGTTGCGTTGGGATATTCCGAAGAAACCGCGCTTGCGGAAGCCGAACGCTGTCTGAACTGCAAAACCAAACCGTGCGTATCCGGCTGTCCGGTCAATATTCAGATCCCCGAATTCATCTCCAAGATCAAAGAGCATGATTTTGAAGGCGCCTACCGGGTCATAAGCAAGACCTCTTCCCTTCCGGCTGTCTGCGGGCGTGTATGCCCGCAGGAGACACAGTGCGAAAAAGAATGTACGCTTGCAAAGAAGTTCGAGCCCGTCGGGATCGGATATCTGGAGCGCTTTGCCGCCGATTGGCATAACTCCCATGCTGTCGAAAAGGCGCAGGCGCCCGAGAGCAACGGTCATCGCGTCGCGATCGTCGGTTCAGGTCCCAGCGGCATTACATGCGCGGGTGATTTAGCCAAAAAAGGTTACAGCGTCACGGTTTATGAAGCTCTGCATACCGCCGGGGGCGTGTTGGTTTACGGCATACCGGAGTTCCGTCTGCCGAAATCCATCGTTGCCAAAGAGGTCGAAACGTTAAAAGAGCTCGGTGTGCATGTGGAGCCCAACGTGGTCATCGGCAAGACTCTCACCGTCGACGAACTGTTCGACATGGGGTTTGAGGCTGTATTCATCGGCTCGGGAGCGGGACTGCCGCGTTTCATGAACATTCCCGGCGAGAGTCTGAAAGGCGTATACTCGGCCAACGAATTCCTTACCCGTTCAAATCTTATGAAAGCCTATGAAGACGATCCGCAGACGCCCATAATGAAGGGCGGAAAAACGGCTGTCGTCGGCGGCGGCAACGTAGCAATGGACGCCGCCCGCACGGCGCTGCGTTTAGGCGCGGAGCGTGTATACATCATATACCGCCGCTCTATGGAAGAGCTTCCCGCTCGAAAGGAAGAGGTCGAACACGCGAAGGAGGAAGGCATCGAATTTCTCCTGCTGTGCAGTCCGGTGGAAATTTTGGGTCATAACGATCCGGACGATCCGCGCAACGCCAAAAACGGCTTTGTCTCCGGCATCCGCTGTGTAAAGATGGAGCTCGGCGAGCCCGATGCAGGCGGCCGCCGCAGTCCTTCGGTCATACCCGGCAGTGAATTCGATATACCGGTGGATACGGTGATAATGGCCATCGGCACCGCCCCGAACCCGCTTATAAAAGACACGACAAAGGGTCTTGAGGTCAACGGGCACGGAGGTCTGATCGTCAACGAAGACGGTCTGACGACCCTCAAAGGGGTGTACGCCGGCGGCGACGCCGTTACCGGCGCAGCCACGGTCATTTCCGCAATGGGGGCAGGCAAGACAGCCGCCAAAGCCATTGACGAATATCTCAGCCGAAAACAGTAAAACAGGAAAAAACTCAGGAAATCGATTTGACGGTTTCCTGAGTTTTTTTGTTTTCGGCTTTGTTTAAGCAGCCGGAACCTATACGAACTCGGTTTTGACGGGCAGCTTTCCGCCTGCACTTCGTTAAAATACTCGACCATCCGGAAAGGATGCTCTGCGTTTTTGCCCCGTGCAGACACAAATCTGCTCCGGCAAAACTCCTTCGGAGTTCAAGCGGATGATATTTCAGGTGATTTTCGTCCCGACGATCGCGGGCGGGCTGAAGCCCGCCAAGAGAG
>JAGDDB010000057.1 GCA_017958265.1 Oscillospiraceae bacterium
CGACGCGTTCACGGCGGGCAGGTCTTTACTTTTATGGCCGGTCTTTGATTTTATTATTTCCTGTAGAACAGTATCCCCAGGCAGCCGGGACCGCAGTGTCCCGAAATGGTGCAGCCGGCGCGGGTGTGTATGACTTCTTCAAACGGGACGCATTCCCTTACGGTATCTTCCACCAGCCGCCACGTCTTTTCATCCACGCCGGAATCGGTAACGAAGATCCTGCGCGGGTCGACGGTCTCGGGATCGGCAAGCTTTTCCCTGACGTATTTAACAAGGCTCTTGTCCAAAGGACCGCGGTATTTTTTGCCCACGCCCATTACTCCGTCGCGCACCTCTATTTCCGGCTTGATGCCGAGAAGGTTCGCTCCGAAAGCGGCCACCGAAGAGCAGCGTCCGCCCATGCGCATGAATTCCAGCGTACTGAGCACGAAGCTGACGTCGAGCTTCTCGCGGCGCCGGTCAAGTATCTCCTTGATCTTCTCCGGGGGCATGCCCTCCCGGGCAAGCTGCGCCGCGTCGAGCACAAGATGGCCTATGCCCGTGGACAGGTTTTTGCTGTCGATGACATATACGTTTTCAAGCGACTCCGCCGCGGTCACTGCGTTCTGACAGCAGCTGGACATGCTGCTGCTGATGGTGAAGTGGATCACCGCGTCGTAATCCTTGAGGTACCCGGCAAAAACATCCGTGTATTCCTGCACGTTCACCGCGGCTGTCGAGCTTATCTTTCCTTCTTCTTCTATAATGGAATACAGTTCATCGGGCGTGATGTCCACGCCGTCGCGCAGCGTGCCTTTTTTGCATACAAGATACAGCGGTACTATGCTTATGTCGTTTTTCTCGGTGATCTCCGCAGGAAGATCACAGGTGCTGTCCGAGCTTATTTTTATCCTCATTATTAGCTTTCTTCCTCACTTCGGCATATATAAATGCGGAAACAAAAACCCGACAACCGCTTGACGGTCTTTTATTTCCGCAGCTGAAAAAACGCGCCGCTTGTCAAAGATTATAACTCAACATATATCGGCTGTCAACATTTTGCCCTCGGCCGGACGGCTGCCTCGCCCGGAGCGGGCGGTCCGCCGGCTCTCCCGGTGCGGCGAGGCGGCAGCGAAGCCATTTTGCGGTCGTCTTGTCCTGCCGCCGCGCCCGCTACGAGGCATACAAAAGCCCTATCAGTCTGTTGCTGACGCAAGGCGGCAGCAGTCTCACCAGCAGCACTATCAGCTTATACTGCACCCCCACCGTGTAAAGAGGGGCCGTTTTCTTTTTTTTCGCCAGCTTCAGCACGAGTTTTGCCACGCTCTCCGGCGGCGCTCCGCCGCGTTCATCCTTTTCCATCCTGCTCACGGAGCGTTCTATCGCTCCCCCGTAGCACTCGTCCCCCGCCGTTTCCTTTTTCCTTGCGTCGGTGAAGCCCGTTTTCGTATCTCCCGGCATTACCGCGCATACGCTTATTCCGAAGGGCCTGAGCTCATTTGCCAGGGCCATGGTATATGAATTTATCGCGGCTTTTGACGCCGAATACCAAAGCTGGAACGGAATGGGTACGCAGCCCGCCACGGAGCTTATATTGATTATTTTCCCCGCCGAGGCGGCGCGCATATGCGGCAGGACGGCGCGGATCATATTGTCCGTACCGAACAGATTTACCTCCATTTGTCTGCGCGAGTCCTCGGGCTGCGTAAATTCCGCGGCTCCGGATATGCCGAAGCCCGCGCAGTTTACCAGTATGTCAACTCCGCCCTCCGCTTCCACGACCGCCTCAACGGCGGCCGCTGCCCGGACGGGATCCGATACGTCGGCCCGGATATGCGCCTTGCCCACGGGCGTATGCTCGCCGCG
>JAGDDB010000058.1 GCA_017958265.1 Oscillospiraceae bacterium
CGACCCCTTTCGAAATTCTGACTTCTTCGCCGGGCAGCCCGATCACGCGCCGGATCAGCACGTCCTTATCAAGGGACGTCCCGCTCCGGGAAAAAGCGATCACGTCAAAGCGCTCCGGCTCTTTAAGGCCGTATACGATTCTGTCGATAAAGACGGTCGATTCCGGCACTATGGTAGGCTCCATGGATTTACTCACGGTAGGCGCGGACAGAAACAGGTACTGGGCGAGAAACAGCCCGAGCGCCGCCACCACCATCACTTCAGTGAGTGTCTCCAGGATCCTTGAAAAGACCCCGCGGTCCTCATACAGATAGATCTTATTTTTCATGACGAATGCCCTGAAGAGAAAAAAGCACTACATTGCTGCAGTGCTTTCTCATCTCTTAACGAACCAGTTCCTTGACCTTGGCAGCCTTTCCTGTTCTTTCTCTCAGGTAGTAAAGCTTCGCGCGGCGGACCTTACCGTAACGGATGACCTCGATGCGCTCCACACTGGGGGAATGCAGGGGCCAGGATTTTTCAACGCCTACGGAAACGCCGCCCTTGGCGGGGCAGACGATAATGCCCGCGTCGGATACTCTTATGGCCTGCTTGACCTCTCCGGCGAAGTCGAAGTAACCGGGAGTGTCGAGAATATTGATCTTTACGCCCTTATATTCGGTAAAAGCCGTAGCGGTGGAAATACTTATGGCACGCTTGATCTCCTCCGCGTCATAGTCACATACGGTGTTTCCTTCCGCCACTTTGCCCAACCTGTCCGTTGAGCCGGTAAGGAACAGAATGCTTTCCGCGAGGCTGGTCTTGCCTGCGCTTCCGTGGCCGAGCAAACATACGTTGCGGATCTTATCTGTCATAATTGTACCCTCTCCTTAAATTTGTAAATGCATACTGAATAAGATAATACACTATAGTGCCGGAATTTACAAGCTTTTTTCCTTTGAATACTCAAAGAAAAGGGCCGAATACGGTCCCTCAGGCCCCATCCCCGCATATCAGCGAAGACGCCAGCGCCCAAAGCAGAAGATAAATGAGCACGTTGAAAACCGACGCCGACGAAAAAGCGCCCCTTGCGCACGCATAGAATACCGTCAGCAGACCTACCGACGAGCTCACCGACGTGAGAACAAGCATACGCTTCACGGAGCGTATCAGCCGCTTGCCGCCTCTGACGACCTCCGTATAGTTATTCAATCCTTCCCTGCTCATCAAAGCGCAGGCGGGTATCTGCTCCTCCGCGTCCCTGTCGGACGACAGGCTGTACCTGTCGGCGAAGGAAAGCAGATCTATCTCTCCCGCGTCCACGCCGTACTTGCTTTTCAGCATGGCGGGGGTGATATTGAAATCGCGCAGCGCGAAAAGCGGCCTGATGTGCGCGTGCATGAGCGAGTCGATGGAGTTTTGGACCAGCGATGACGGGTTATAATTGATGATGAACACGCCGGAAAGCTCGCTGTTCACGGCGGAATAGACCGCCCCGGGAACATCGATATTGTCGGGAACGCGTATGCTCATGAGCTTCATAAACGCGCTCGACCCGACCAATACGCGGTCCCCGCCTATCACGGCGCCTATGCCTCCGCCCTCATAGCATGAAAACTCATCCACTCTGTACAAGGGCGCGGCATACTCGCGAAGCAGCTCTCCGAAAAGCCGGGAAAGTCCGGACCCGGACGCTATGATCAGGCTGCCGGTATATGAAATGATCTTGTCTACAGACGCTCCGTACAGCACCTTCACTCCGTTCAGGGAAACGGTGTTTTCCGGGAAAAGGTCCGTGTCTTTGATTATTATGCCATCCGCGGAATCTATCTCCTCCGCGCCGGTCCAGCCCGCGATCACTGCGCCGTAATCCGCCATCCGTCTTGCCGCCGAGGCAAAAGGAGCGGCGAAAGCGGAAGAGGCCGTCAGAGAAGCCGAAACCGAACTGATCGCGGCAAGGCAATGCAGAAATTGCTTTCCTCCGTTCAGCGCGGACGCCGCGGCGGCCAGCAGCACGGCTCCTACGGTGAGCAGCGGGAAAAGCAGGGCCCCGACTTTCTCATATAATCCGGGGGCAAAGAGCTTCTGCAAAAAACCGGCCGAACTGCCCAGGCTTTTTGAAAGCACTACCCCTTCTTCGATCCTTTCGCTGTCTGCCGTAACGACCGTGGGTATTTTCGCGGCCTTCATCATCCGAAGCGAAACTTTATAGCCCAAGCGCTTCAGCCTCTCCCCGCGCAGGGCAAACGCAGCGGACAGCGCCGCGGCCGCGCAGAAGGGCAGGCCCGTCTCCTCCGCCGCCCCGGCCCATACCGCGGCAGTGTCGGCGAACGCGGCCACGCAGGCAAGGGTAACGAGGGCTTCGCTTCTCGGTTTAAAACGGATGATGCTGTTTATCCCTCTCAGCAATAAGTCGGCACACAATATCATAACGGCGATCTGAGCGCCGAGCATAACGAAGAAAAGAGCTTTGCCCTGCATCACTTCCGCCTGCGTCAGTATCCTCCCGTGAGCAAGCATGACGGCGGTCATCACAAAGGCGATCAGCATCGCAGCGATCTCACGCCGGCGCATCCCGACCACGCCCGAGGCAAATCTGCGCACGGCCTCCGCGTGCGTCAGCTCGCGGGGCGGCTTTTTTTCCTTTCCGGCTTCAGCGCCGTCGCCGGCAGCCCCGCTGTTTTCCTCCGCGATATCGCCCTCGCGCTTCCTGCGGCGGCTCCTGCTGCGGTTTATGGCAGCCTCTGCCTTCTGCGCGCTCTTGCGGACGTATTCCACGCCCGCGTATATCTCATTATCGAAATACTCGGCTTCTTCCCTTTCGGGCTCTCCGGCGCCGTCGCCGTCGGTTTTTTCGGCGGCCTCCGAAGGGCTCTCATCACGCCGGGACATATCCTCCGGCCGGTCCCCGCCGTCCGAAGAGTCCGGGACAGCCTCCGGTACGGCCTCCGGGACCGCCTCCGGGGCGGCCTGATCGGCGTTGCGCGGCTGCTCCGCGGGCTGCCCTTCATCCGTGCTTTCGCTCCGGGCTTCCTCTGCCGGCGCGGCTTCTTCCGCATCCGGGCCGGGTACCGGTCCATCTTCGGTCAGCTCGCGGTCCACGCTCTGCCTCATCTCGTCGATGATAGCCTGCGCCCTTTCCTCAAGCTGCTCCTTTGAAAGCCGCCGTTCATTGTTTATGAAGGCTTCGCTCTTATACTCGGAAAGGATGGCTTCAAGAGTATACTTTTCCGGCGCGGAGACGTCCGTATTATTCAGTTTTTCGCGCCGATCCGACATATGTAATCCTCACAAGGTCATTTTATCGGGACATACGCTGCCGCACGGCCTCGTACATCACCACTGCGGCCGCGGCCGAAGCATTCAGCGAATTTACGCGTCCCCTCATCGGTATGGACAAGAGAAAATCGCAGCTTTCTTTCATCAGCCGGGACATTCCTTTGCCCTCCGAGCCTATCACGATCGCGGCGGCGTCTCTGAGATCGGCCTGCCAGAGAGCTCTGTCGCCCTCGGCGTCCGTGCCGAATATCCATACGCCTTTATCCTTCAGCGCCTTGACCGCGGCGGCGAGATTGGCCACTCTGGCAACGGGCAAATGCTCTACCGCTCCGGCAGACGTTTTTTCCACTACGGCGGTTATCCCGGCGCTTCTGTGCTTCGGTATTATAACGCCGTGAGCTCCGGCGGCCTCCGCGGTACGAATGATCGCGCCGAGATTATGGGGATCCGAAATATCGTCGCAGATCACGATAAAGGGCTTTTCTCCCTTTTCCTCCGCTGCGGCAAGAATGGCCTCGGGCGTAACGTAATCCTTTACGGCCGCTACGGCGATCACGCCCTGGTGAGCGTGGGTCACGCTCATACTATCCAGCTTTTTTCTGTCCGTTTCGGATATGACGGCTCCGCAGGCGCGCGCCTTTGCGGCAATAAAGGCAAGCGTCTTGTCCTTATCGCCCTTTGCTATATAAAGCTTGTCTATCCGGCGTCCGGCCTTCAATGCCTCGATCACGGGGTTTTTGCCCTCTATCCGGCCTTCGTCCTCTTCTCTTTCCGGAGCCATGCCGCTCTCCTTTGCTTTTTTTAGCGTCGAAATTCACGATATGAATATTATATCACACGGGATAATACGTTTAAAGCATTATTTTCAATATCTTCGGCACATTTTATAGACAATCACAAGGCTTTAGTGTAGAATAATTTACGGAGGTCTTGCAATGAAAATTTCCGAATCATTCAACCGGGCGGCAGACCGCTTCTGCATGCGGCACCCGCGCTTCGGGATACCGCGGCTGATGATGTATATCGTTATAGGCAACGCGGCGGTATATCTCCTTTCCATGATGGACACCACCGGCGCGCTCGTATATTATCTCTATCTTTCTCCGCAGTTTATCCTGCGCGGGCAGTTATGGCGGCTGATCACCTTCGTATTTGTGCCGCAATCGGGAAACCTCATTTTCCTTGCCATTTTTCTGTATTTTTATTACTTTATAGGCTCATCGCTCGAACGGGAATGGGGCAGCGGAAAATTCACGCTGTACTATCTCTGCGGCATGGCGCTCACGGTGATATACACCTTTCTTGCCGCGCTCATACACAGGGGCGCTTTCATCTTTACCGGCGCGGGTTATATCAATATGTCCATGTTCTTCGCGTTTGCCACCCTGTATCCGGAGCAGCGTGTCCTGCTGTTTTTCTTCATACCCGTAAAGGTAAAATGGCTCGCCTACGCCGACGCGGCTTTTTTCCTGATCAGCATGATCAGCGGCCGCACGCTCCTTCCGCTCGTCGGCGTGCTGAACTATCTGCTTTTCTGCGGATATATGCTCCGGCCGTTTTTCAGCCGCCTCAAATGGCGCAGTTCGCCGAATGTGGTCAACTTCAACCGGGAGGTAAAGAAAGCGCGGCGCGACAGTGAAAATACGGCATTCCGGCGCAAATGCGCCGTGTGCGGGCGCACGGATACGGACTATCCCGATCTGGAATTCCGTTACTGTTCCCGCTGCAGCGGATACCACTGCTTCTGCTTGGACCACATCAATAATCACGTTCACTTTACGGAATAAACGATCTGCGGCATATAAAAACTTGTCGGCGCAGTCCCGAAAGACTTCGCCGACAAGTTTTTTTCCGTATCATTTCACCGTCGTGACTTTTATTTCCTCTCCGTCCACACTCACGGAGATCTTTTTTACCGCTCCTTCCGGCTCGTTGACGATGGCGGCGGTAACGGCGTCCTCCACTTCCTTTTGTATCGTGCGGCGGAGATTGCGCGCCCCGTAAGCCACGGAATAGGATTTTTCCGCAAGATGCTTTGCAACGGCGTTTTCGTACTCAAAGGAATAACCGTTC
>JAGDDB010000059.1 GCA_017958265.1 Oscillospiraceae bacterium
CCGCCTTGTCAAAGCCGCTCTTGATCACATCTGCCAGCGTGAGCAGATTGGCTCCCAGCACGGCGGGTATGGACAGAAGGAACGAGAACTTTACGGCAAAGCTGCGGTCAAAGCCTCTGAGAAGACCCGCGGTTATCGTGCTGCCGGAGCGGGATACTCCGGGTATGGTGGCGACCGCCTGCATTACGCCCACCAGCAGCGCATCGGCCATGGTGGCGTCTTTTTCGCTTTTCCTCCCGTTTATGACCTTATCGCTTATGAAGAGTATGCAGCCCGTCAATATCAGCGCGAGGCCCACGAAAAGCGTGCTGTAATACAGGCGCTCTATGTACGTATTCAGCGGAAGGATAATGAAAAGCGGCAGCGTGGCGACTATCACCATGAGTATCAGCCGCCTCGCGGGACGCGGCGGAGCGCCGGGGTCTTTCTTTTTCGACCTGCCGCCGAAAATATCCCGGATGATCGAAACAAGCTCCTTTATTCTTTCCCAAATATCCCTGCGGTAGAAAAATATCACCGCCGCGAGAGTGCCCAGATGGAGCATGACGTCGAACATCATATGCGACGACTCATAGTCTTCCATACCGAAGAAATTCTGGAAAATCGAAAGATGGCCCGAACTCGATACCGGCAAAAACTCCGTAAGCCCCTGTACAAGTCCGAGGAATGCCGCGAAAAGAACTGACATGATATCAGCCTCCGTTGGTTTACGTAATATTTATTTTACCACACCGAAAGCTCTCTGACAAGCCGTTGGGTCCAAAGAGCCTTTTCGGCGCTTTATTTCTCTCCGTAAAGAGCCAGCATGGCCTTATAGGTCATGTAAAGATCGGCTTTGGAGATCACCTCGAAGGGAGCGTGCATACACAGTACGGGAACGCCCGCGTCAATGGTGTCGATATCCCGCTGAGCGGTGTATTTCGCGACCGTTCCGCCGCCGCCCTGGTCGACCTTGCCCAGCTCGCCCATCTGCCATACCACGCCGTTTTCGGCGAACATGCGCCTGACGCGTCCGACAGTTTCGGCAGAAGCGTCGTTGGAGCCGCTCTTGCCCCTTGATCCGGTATACTTCATTATCGCCACGCCGCCGTTGAGCTGCGCGCCGTTGCGCTTGTCGGACACCTCCGCGAACGAAGGATCGAAAGCGTTGCACACGTCCGCGGACAGGCACAGGGAATTGGCAAAGCACTCGTAAAGTCCGTCATAGCCGCAGAGCGCGTCGATAAACCTGTCAAATGAGCGCGACAGCATGCCCGTTACGCCCTCGGAGCCTATTTCCTCCTTGTCCACCAGCAGACATACGGCGGTCTTCTTCGGAGCCTCGGTATCAAGTATCGCCATCAGCTCGGCATAAGCGCATACGCGGTCGTCGTGTCCGTAGCCGCCCACCATGCTCCTGTCTATGCCCACGTCTACCGCGGGCGCCGCGGGCACCGCGCTGAGCTCCGCGGACAGGAAATCCTCTTCCGTGATGCCGTATTTCTCATTGAGCAGTCTGAGCACCGCCAGCTTGACTCTGTCGCTGCCCTCCTCGGGATCCGGACGGCTGCCGAAAAGCAGGTTCATGTTTTCGCCGCTTATGACCTCGTCGGCCTTTTTCCGCATCTGATCCCCGGCAAGATGTATAAGCAGATCGGTCACCAGGAACTGAGGCTCGCCCTGCTTCAGACCTATGGATATCTCCGCCTTGCTGCCGTCGGCGCGGACGACCGTGCCTACAAGCGCCATCGGTACGGTGACCCACTGATATTTCTTAACGCCGCCGTAATAATGCGTCTTGAGCAGGGCTATGCCGCTGTCCTCATACAAAGGCCTGTGTTTGAGATCCAGCCTCGGCGAGTCCACGTGGGCCGCGGCGAGATTTATGCCGGCGCTCATGGGCTCGGAGCCGATCACTGCCAGCATAAGGGCCTTGTCTCGATTAACATAATATATTTTATCTCCGCTGACGGGCTTATCGCCGAATTTGAAAGGCTTAAAGCCCCTCGCTTCGGCCAGCTTCACTGCCTCCGCAACGGCGAGCCGCTCCGTGCGCGCGGCGTCTATGAAGCTCTTGTAGCCCTCGGCAAACCGCATTATGCTCTCGCCGAGAGCCTCGTCGGCGCCCTCGTATACGCTTTTGGGCTCAAAAAACAATTCTTTTCTGTCTGCCATCTTCCCTACCTCACAGTATTTTTTTCATTGCGTTTTCGATGATATCAAGCCCCTCGAGGAGTTCCCCCTTCTCTATGGTGAGAGCGGGCATTATTTTAAGTACGCAGTCGTTTCGTCCCGCGCGCTCTATGATCAGTCCGTTTTCAAAGCACTCTCTCGCCACCTTGCCGCTTATGTCGCCCAGGGCTTCGAAGTCTACGCCGTGTATCATGCCTATGCCCCGGTGAACGAGACGTCCGTCCATGGGCAACAGCCTGTCTTCTATGAATTCGGATATGATCTTTGCTTTTTCTTCCACCTGCTTTTCCAGCCCTGCCTTCTCTCTGTATTCCAGAGCCGCCTTTGCGCCTACGAAAGCAAGCTGATTGCCGCGGAAGGTGCCGTTGTGCTCCGCGGGAAGGAAGCGGTCGTATTCGGGGGCAATGAGCAGCAGGGACATGGGCAGCCCGTACCCGCTTATCGATTTGCTCAGCACCGTCATGTCGGGCACTATCCCGGCTCTCTCGAAAGAGAAGAAGCTCCCGGTCCTGCCGCAGCCCACCTGGATATCGTCCACGATGAGCAGCACTTCCTGCCTTGTGCAGAGCTCTCTGAGCTCCTTCAGCCACCGGGTGGGCGCCACGTTTATGCCGCCCTCGGCCTGCGTCGTCTCTATTATGATCGCCGCGGGCTTATCCACGCCGGAATACTCGTCGGTCATCATGTTCTCGATATATTTTATCGTATCGAACTCCACGCTGTTGGGATGCGGGACGAAGGTCGCGAAGGGCAGGGGCACGTGCGCGCCGCTGCGGTGGTATTTCCCGCTGGTCACGGAAAGGCTGCCCAGCGTCATGCCGTGGAACGCTCCGGTAAGGGCGAATATCCCTTGCCTGCCAGTGACCTTGCGCGCGAGCTTCAGCGCCGCTTCAACGCCGTTGGTGCCGGTGGGGCCGCAGGACATTATCTTGTATTCCAGGCCCTTTTTCGCGAGTATTTTTTCCTCGAAGCATTCGAGGAATTCGCCTTTTGCCCGGGTGGACATATCAAGAGCGTGGCTGATGCCGTCACCCATTATGTATTCCACTATTTTATCCTTTATGTAATCGTTGTTGTGTCCGTAGTTCAGCGCCCCCGCTCCGTCGAAGAAGTCAAGAAATTCCCTGCCGTCCTCGGAATACAGTTTAGACATTTTCGCGCGGGTGAAAACCACGGGAAAGCTTCTCGAGTATGAGCGCACGTTCGACTCGAGCCTTTCAAATACGTCCACCGCTTTATCCTCCCTTTTCAGCAATCCTTCAAATATATCCATGCATCTTTTTTCAAAAGTTTCCCTGCCGGCGTCGTTTACAAGGACCATGTCGCAGTGCCCGGCAAACCACTCGTCGCTTTTCTGCGCGGCTATGCGGCTGCGGGCGTACTGCTCGCTTATATTCTCGCGCTCCATCAGCCGTCTTACCCGCGTTTCCTCCGGCGCGCTGACCGCGGCGGTCACGTCGCACAGTCTGCCGAGACCGCTTTCCACAAGCGCTATGGCGTCCACCGCGGCGATTTTTCTGCCCTCGCTCCGCGCCTCGTCAAGCAGCCGGCGCACTTCGTCATAAACATATCCGTGCGTGATCCCGTTGAGCTCAAGAAGGGCAGCCTCGTCGGCAAATACCGCTGCTCCGAGCTTTTTCCTGTCCAGAACGCCGTTTTCGACGGCATCGGGAAACCGTTCGGCTATGCGCGCGAGCATCTCCCCGCTGTTTTTCAGCAGGCCGTGATAGACCTCGTCGCAGTCTATCACCGTGCCGCCTAACTTTTTCACGGCCTCGAGCGCCGTCGTCTTTCCGGCTCCCGTACCGCCGGTTATACCTATCACAAGCATATTATCCTACCGCCCGACGCTTTTTCAAGCCTGTTGCATACCGCGCGGCCCACTCCTTCCCCGGACGGGCAGCGCGCATATATGCGCGTAATATCTTCTCTGTCCAGCTCTCTGAGGCAGGCAAACAGCCTCTCAGCCATCGAGAAAGCGTCTCCCTCCGCGCCGTATTCCGCGCAGAGCTTGCCCGGAAATGAGCCGCTCTCTCCGTCAAAGCAAAGCACCGCCGTGCCCTCGTCGGGCATAGAGTTTACATAATCATATATTTTTTGCTTTATGTCGCTTTTTATTATGGTGACCTCGGCTTTGGGCGAATAGTGGCGGTATTTCATGCCGGGCGCTTTGGGCGTCTCTCCGCTTTTGACCGGGCTGGTTTCCGTCCTTACGCGCCCAAGGGTCCGTTCAAGCTGCTCAAGGGTTATGCCGCCGGGCCGAAGTATCCTCGGGGGGCGGACGGTCATGTCCACTATGGTCGATTCAACGCCCACGCGGCACGGCCCTCCGTCCAGGATCGCGTCCACCTTGCCCGTAAGGTCGTGGATGCAGTGCTGCGCCGTGGTAGTGCTCGGCTTTCCGGACAGATTTGCCGACGGCGCCGCTACGGGCACTCCGGCGAGGCGTATGGTTTCAAGCGCCGCGGGATGATCGGGGCAGCGCACCGCCACCGTGTCAAGGCCCGCCGTGACCGTATCGGGCACTGCGCTCTTTCGTTTGAGTATCATCGTCAGGGGCCCGGGCCAGAACTCGGCGGCAAGCGCGCGCGCGGCGGCGGGTATATCCCGGCACCAGGCGTCGAGCTCATCGGCCGACGAAACATGGATTATCAGCGGATTGTCCTGAGGGCGGCCCTTTACCTCGAATATGCGTTTGACGGCGGCGGCGTCAAGGGCGTTCGCTCCCAGGCCGTATACCGTTTCCGTCGGTATGGCGACAAGCCCGCCGTTTCTTATGATCTCGGCAGCCCTTGCCGTTTCGGCCGCCGTAAGCAGTTCGGTCTTCATATTTCCGTCTCCGCGCGTTTTTATCCGTTCTCTCCCGCTTTCAGCTTTTCCGCCTGCTCTGCCGTGCTGAGCGCGTCGATGAGCTCGTCGAGATCGCCGTCCATGACGGCGTCCAGCTTATACAGCGTCAGGCCTATGCGGTGGTCCGTTACACGGCCCTGGGGAAAATTGTATGTGCGTATGCGCTCGTTGCGCATGCCGGTGCCTACCTGGCTTTTGCGCTCGGCGGCTATGGCGGCCGCCTGTTTGTCCAGCTCCGCCTGATACAGCTTTGAGCGCAGTATGCTCATCGCTCTGTCCTTGTTTTTGTATTGGCTGCGCTCGTCCTGGCATTCCACCACCGTGCCCGTGGGCAGATGAGTGATGCGTATGGCGCTTTCCGTCTTGTTGATGTGCTGGCCTCCCGCGCCGCTCGAGCGGAAGGTATCTATCTGCAGGTCGCCGGGATCCAGCTCGAATTCCACTTCCTCCGCCTCCGGCAGTACCGCCACGGTCACGGTGGACGTGTGTATCCTTCCCGACGCCTCGGTATCGGGCACGCGCTGCACCCGGTGCACTCCGCTTTCGTATTTCATGCGCGAATACGCTCCGCCGCCCTCAAGAAGAAAGCTTATTTCCCTGACGCCGCCGAGCTCCGTTTCATTTACGGTGTTAATCTCGCATTTCCAGCGTTTTTTCTCCGCGTACATGGAATACATGCGGTAAAGGGAATGGGCGAAAAGCGCGGCTTCCTCGCCCCCGGCGCCCGCGCGTATCTCGGCGATCACGTTTTTTTCGTCGTTGGGATCTTTCGGCAGGAGCATGATCTTCATCCGCTCTTCAAGAGCGGCCATTTTGCCGTTGAGTTCTTCAAGCTCTTCCCCGGCAAGCTCCTTCAGCTCCGCGTCATGCTCGCCGCGCAGCAGTTCCCGGACCCCCTCGGCCGCTTTGGCCATGGCGGTATACTGTCGGTACGCCTCCGCCAGCGGCGCGAGC
>JAGDDB010000060.1 GCA_017958265.1 Oscillospiraceae bacterium
ATACAGACGGCCATACTTGCGTTGCCGGAGAAGGGACGTCTCGTGTTCCCTGCCGGGACTTACCGGACGGGTCCGATCCTGTTCAAGAGCCATATGACGCTGGAGCTGACCGAAGGCGCGACCCTGCTGGGACTGACGGACAAGACGGATTATCCGGTGCTGCCGGCCGTCGTGCAGGATATAAACTCCCGTGCCGGTGGGCAGCAGGGCGTCGCCCGAGGACGCCATCCAGCCCGACATTTCGGAGTAATCGAACTCGCCCAAAGCGTCGTCATCGTTTCCGCTGTTGTCTTCGTCGCTCGGTCCCCCGTTCGCGGCGATGTAATCCGGGATCGCCGTAAAGCCTTTGTCTATCCCGGACACGGAGCTGAGATAAAACTGATCCAAACCTCCGGTATAGGTGAAATCCAGCCCATTGTCCAAAAGCATCGCCACCGTCGCTCCCGCGGCGGTAAGCGTGTTTTCGGAATACTCCGGGAACCCGTTGCTTCCGAGGATGCCGTTGATCTCATCCAGCGTATAGGCTTTCGGCTCGACATACATTCCCTGTCCCAGCGTGAGGCCTTCCATGGATATCACCACGGTGAACTCTTCCGAGGCCAGGGAAACAGCCGGAAGCATGCCGAAAACCAAAACGGCTGTCAGAAGCACGCTCAATATCCGTTTCGCTGTTTTTTTCATTTCAACCTCCCTTAATCATGCGGTTGCCCGCTTTTGTTTACCACTGCATCAAAAAAAAGCCATATCGGCGCGCCAAAAACGCCGATATGGCCTTATATCTTCCATATCAGTGAGCTTTCAGCATCGGCAAAAGCTTTTACGTCGGCGCTCGGTGTATCTGGCTTGACGCATAAAACGTCCTCACAGTGACCTGCTCGCCGGAGAATTTCACCCCGTTCCGCCGCCGACGGCTTACAGCCGCCGGACGCGCCGCGTATCCTTTTTATTGATTTTTCCGAAATGATTGCTTCTCAAGCATTCATTATACCACCGTTTTTATGCTTTGCAACAAAAAACCGCATTTATTCACACTTTTTCTTTTTTTCACTAAATCAGAAGCAGGATATACGGCCGATATTCCCGATTTTGACGATTGACCGCCCGCTGCGGAGCTGCTCCGCAGCGGGCGGTCTGAATTCATCGATTAGGCGGCCGGTCATTCCCCCGGGTCGGAGCCGCGCTCAAGCAGAGCCGTTTCCTTCACGCCGTCAAACTGAGGTACCCTAACCTCAATAAGCTCCCTGCGGGAGGTGGGAACGTTTTTGCCCACGAAGTCCGCCCTTATGGGCAGCTCGCGGTGCCCTCTGTCGATAAGGACCGCAAGCTGTATCGCAGCGGGACGGCCGAGGCGTATCAAAGCCTCTATCGCGGCCCGCGCCGTCCTGCCGGTGAAAATAACATCGTCCACCAGCACGATCGTTTTTCCCTGTATGTCAAAGCTTATTTTGGTCCGGTTTACCGAAGCCTGCTCGCCGACCTCGCTCAGATCATCCCTGTACAGGCTCACGTCTATTTCGCCTGTCTGCGGCCTGGAGCCGGATATGGCGGCGATATTGTCCGCTATCTGCGCGGCCAGCGGCACGCCCCTGCGGAATATTCCCACAAGGCACACTCCTCCGCAGTCCGGGTTGCGCTCGACTATCTCATGCGAAATGCGCATGAGCGAGCGGTCCATCGCTGCGCCGTCCATCAAAACAGCCTTCTGAACGTACACGGTCTTTATCTGTGGATCGAGGTGTTGATGCCGGTCATGTCCGGCCCGTCATTGAGGTTGTTCCAGTTCCACTCGCGTCCGCCGAGGAAAACGGAGGAGTTCATGTCGTTGCTGAGGAAGATAAGTATAGCCTCGGGGAACTTCATGCACAGGTCATAGAAGAACTCCTTCATCGCCATCTCGTTCACAGCCCCATCCTCGGTGATGCCGTACTTCTTCTTGAGCATATCCAGCTCCTCGTCAGTGGCGACGAGATAATCGCGGGTGAATTTATATGAACGCTCGTCGAAGGGCTCGCCCTGCTTCATATGGCCGGGGATGACCACCTCGGCGCCCATGGCTTCCATCTTGTCCAGAGCGTCGATCCATTTTTTGCGGCCGTTGGCGCTGACCTCGCAGGTGAAGGGATGCGCGTTGCTGAACAGCACGTCGGAGCCGATGATCGTGCTGATGGAGGGAACCCATACCACGGTGTTGTACTGCAGATCGCCCCATACCTGCGGGAAGATGATGATCTCTTCGCCCTCAAGCATGATCTTATTGTCTTTGGGAATGGGAGTCAGCTCGGTAAAGCGGCGGCAGAGGTTGACCTTGCCTATTATGCTCTCCCAGTGCTCCACCTTG
>JAGDDB010000061.1 GCA_017958265.1 Oscillospiraceae bacterium
TCTCCGCGCATGCCTACGGTGATAAGACTTTCCAATCCTTAGTTGCGTTTCAGCCCGTCCTCCCAAAAGGCGGTTATCGCCTCGGCGCTGGAAGCAAAGTCCCATGAAGGGTCGCTGCCGTAGCGGCCGATAATCTTCTTCCATTCCTCGCCGCCGCGGAACATGGGCTCGTGGTGAGAAGTTCCCATTACTATGCCGTAGGCGTCGGCCAGCTTCGCGCAGGCGAGGGGCTCGCTCGCTCCGTCCTCGCTGAATACCGCGCTCCACATGGCCGGCCACAGAAAATTGCCCTTGAGACGCAGTATGAGCTCGAATACCTTCGCGTAAAAAAGCTCGTTGAAGCCGCCGAACGCGGAAGTGACCCATGAGCCGAGGGAGGGCCATTCATCGTTTAAAAAGATGCCGCGGTATTTTACCGAGGGCTCGCGTGAGGTCATGTTGAGCTCGGCGGCGGAAAACTCCGCAGAGTCCCTTTTCTCGGGCGCGACGTCGGCCCAATAGACCCACGGGCTCACGCCCATGAGAGAGGATATGTGATAAAGACCGTAAAAGACGGCTCTTTTTTCGCTGCCTGCAACTATAAGGGCGTTTTTGACGCCGTCTCCGGGAGAGGAGACGAGCTGAAGCTTGAATACTTCTCTTTTTCCTTCCACGTCGGAGAGATCGAGTATGCCGCGGCGGACCAGACCGTCTATCGGCGGGCAGTGGCCGACGACGCCGGCGATGATCACGTCGCCGTGCAGAGCGGCCGCGTCGGTGATCACCTCCGGGCGCACGCCGGAGACCAGCTCAACGTCTTCCGCGAAAGAATCGACGGCAAGCCTCAGCCCCGCGCTGTCGGCGCAGTCGGGACAGAAATACAGGCTTGCCGCTTTGCCGTCCTTGAATAATACCATATATCATGCTCCTTGCCGGCGGCCTGCCGCCGCCGCGTATGCCTTGTTCCGTGCCGCGTTCAGCGGGGCCCGTCGGATCGGCTGACGTTTTTTGCGCTGACGGAGCCAATGCTCAGCTCAACGCCTTTACCCAAAGCCATATCCGAGAGCAGCCCGGCGATCTTCTCCCCGTTTTTGTTGATGTATTTTACCAGCAGCTCGTTTTTCGCATCGTCGGACATGCCGGCGAGTATGGCCTTGGCCGCGCTTGTCCCGAGCTCGGGAGAATTTGAAAGAAAGCGGGCCCAAAGAGGCTTTTCTCCGCCGCTTTCCGCCTGGGCGAGCAAAGCGGGCAGGATAAGCTCCGCGGCACGCTCATAGTTGATGTCGACGATATTCATCGTAAGTTGTATCATTTCAACGCTCCTCAGACGATTTGCTGACTACCCGGCATTCTTCCACGCCGTAGTATTCCAGGCATTCGATGCCGTTTTCATCGATGATCTCCCCGCAGGTCACTATGGGAACGGCGGGAGGGCAGCTGACGCAGGCAGAGCCGAGTATGCGCCCGAGACAGCTCCGCGCAGGAAGGGTCTCCCCGGGGGCGAAAAGAGCTTCCCTCGCGCTCATCGCCCTTTCCGGAAGTTTGAACCGGGGAGGAGATGAGGTGATGGGCGGTCTTCGCTCCGCCGAAAGTAACGCGTTTTCAAGCCGCGACAGTTCTTCGGCGCTGTTCTGGCACGACAGCATGAATACCGCGGTATCGGGATCGTAAAACTCGCAAACCACGCCGCGGCTTTTCATGTATGAGGCAAGCTCCGCGCCGGTATAGCCGCGAGGTTTTGCCGCGACCGTCAGCTTCATGGGCTCGTCTCCCGTCAGCGTCCATCCGTCGTCCCGCAAGCGCCGCTTCAGCGCCTCGGCGCGCGGCAGAAAAGCGGAAAGACGGTGGGCAAAGGTCTCAAGATAAGGGTTGGCAAGGTCAAGAGACTGCAATATCAGATAAGAGGGGCTCGTGGAGCCGAAAAACGCCAAAGCCTCCTCGGCGTGCCGTTCAAAGAAGTCCGGCAGACGCGGCGACAGATGAAGATAGGCGCCGCCGGTGAGAACGGGCAGGGTCTTGTGTGCCGAAGAACAGCACATATCCGCTCCCAGATCAACGGGATACAGGGAACTGGGGAGAAATTTCAGATACGCGCCGTGAGCGCAGTCGACGAGCAGCAGTATCCCGAGGCGGGAGCAGAGAGCCGAAATCGCCGAAATATCGATCGTGCTGCCGAGGTAATCGGGCGAGGTAAGGTAAACGGCGTCGGGCACGTCGGGCATGGCGGACAGAGCCGCTTCGAGCATTTGCGGCGTAACGCGGCAGGAAAACAGACTGCTTTCATTTTCCGGCCGTATCCATTCAACGTCAATGTCAAGCAGAGCCGCGGTGTTGATAAAGGTCTTGTGCGCGTTTCGCCCGGCAAGGATCTTCGCTTTGCCGCGGCCCTTTGCCGATGCGCTCATCGCCGTAAGATAAAGCATGGCGCGTATGCAGAGCGAAGAGCCCTCGGCGGAATAAAACGTCCGGCATCCGAAAAGACGGGAGGCGTTAGCCTCGCTTTCGGCGATCACGCCGCGAGCGCGGTACAGTTCATCGGCTCCGTCAAACTCCGTTATGTCGCAGGCCTCCGCGCCGGGCATGGGCCTGCCCTTGTGGCCGGGCATGTGAAAACGGGCGGGAGAGCCGTCGGCATAGGAAAGGATGAGATCGTGGATGGGAGTATTCATGCTTCTGACAGCTGCTCGGACGCGGCAAGGGCCACGGCGCATTCGATGCGCTTGCGGAAAAGCTCGCAGCCGTATGGATATACGCCGCTTATCGAGCCGCTTGAGCGCCACGCGTTCGCCGCGCAGCCGCCGGAGCAGTAGAGCCTGGCCCAGCAGTCGGCGCATTCGGGGCGGGAATAGACATTGCACGCGGCAAACTCGCCGCGTATGCCCGTTTCGGTAACGCCCTGCCATATGTCGCCCATCCTGAAGCGTTCGTCGCCGACGAACTGATGGCAGGGATAAAGCTCGCCCGAAGGAGTGACGGCCATATATTCCGTGCCGGAGCCGCAGCCGGAAACGCGCTTATAGATGCAGGGGCCTCCGGCCAGATCCAGCATGTAATGGTAAAATATGAAGGGCCTGCCCTCGCGCCTTCTTTCCATCATCAGCAAAGCCAGCTTTTCATACTGCTCCGTGACGATGGGAAGATCGTCGTACGTCAGGGCGGAAGGATCGTCGGGGGAACATACGACGGGCTCCATGCTCAGCCTGGTAAAGCCGAGATCGAGCATTTGACGGATATCCTCGAGAAAATCGGGATTATGGTGGGTGAAGGTGCCGCGGATATAGTAGCTTTTTCCGTCTATGGCGGATACCAGCTTTTGAAATTTCGGTACGATGCGATCCCAGCTGCCCCTGCCCTCGCCGTCTACCCGGAAACGGTCGTGTACCTCGCGGCGTCCGTCGAGACTGAGCACCACGTTGCTCATCTCGCGCCTGACAAAGTCGATGACCTCGTCGTCTATAAGCATGCCGTTGGTGGTAAGAGTGAAGCGGAAGACCTTTCCGCTCGTTTTTTCAAGGCCGCGGGCATATTCCGTAAGGCGCTTGACCACGTCGAAATTCATCAGCGGCTCGCCGCCGAAAAAATCCACCTCAAGATTTCTGCGGTTTCCGGAGGAGGCCACGAGAAAGTCAAGGGCCCGTCTGCCGACCTCATAGCTCATAAGGGCGCTCTTGCCCCTGTAGCGGCCCTGCCCGGCAAAGCAGTATGAGCACTGAAGATTGCAGCAGTGCGCCACATGCAGGCACAGCGCCTTGACCGCGCCGTCCGCCTTCGGATCGGGAAGATCGGAAAAGCTGTCCGGGGAAAAGAGCCGCCCGCTTTCTTTCAGGGCGGCTATCTGATCATAGCATTCGGCGATGTCGGCCGGGGCAGCGGAGGGATGTTTCTCCGCGGCGGCGCGAAGGCAGCTTTCCCTGTCCGAGCCCTCGAAAAGGGAGATGAGATCATATGCGAGCTCGTCGACTATGTGTACGCTGCCGGAGTAAACGTCCATGACTATATTGTAACCGGCAAATTTGTATTGATGGATCATTACGGTCCTCCCATAGCATGAATGCCGCCCCAAGGCGGCATTCACGGATAAAGGATAGCAGAGCTTTATTCCTTTTCGTTTTTGTTCTCGCAGCTCTGATTGGCTACGCCGCAGCTGGTCTTGCAGGCAGACTGACAGGATGTCTGGCACTCACCGCAGCCGCCGTTTTCGGCGCTCTGACAGAGATCGCGGGTAACAAGGGTCTTTATATGTTCCATTTTGAGAAACCTGCCTTTCAAATTATATGAGAACTGCCGTGTAATATCCTGCCGTCGCGTACGGCAGATCATAAAACAGTCTTACGATGATTATATCAGATATGTGTTTGTTGTCAAGAAACAGACGCAAAAAAAGCGCGCCTCGCCCCCGCGGACACGGGGAACGGCGCAGCGGAAAAAATAAAGCGTATTAAGGGCAACATTTACTTGACAAAGAAATAAAAGAAATGGTACGCTTGAACAAAGATGAAGGAGGAATATTCCAATGAATAAAAAAGAAATGTTCATGTCGGCCCTCAAAAACGAAAAACCCATCAAGTGGATGGGCTATGGTTTTGACGCCTTCACCAAAACCATGTACCACTGCATTATGGATCCCATCTCCATTTGGGACATAATCTTCATCGAAGGAGAAAACGTGCTGGATCACTGGGGCGTCAACCACCGCTTCATTCCCGGCAAGGACCCCGGCATCATTCCCATGGTGAACGAGCAGAACCAGGTGATCAAGGACATTACCCACTGGCGCGATTACGTAACCTTCCCCGAGATCCCCGACGATCTTGACTGGGACAGCGTCCGGGCGCAGATAGCCGAGGTGGACCGGGATAATGAGATCATCATGCTGGCGACCTTCCGCGGCCTGTTCGAGCGCGCTCACTGCCTTATGACCTTTGAGGATACCCTCATAAACATGTACGAAGAGCCGGAGGCGATGAACGAGCTGTTCGAAGCCTATACGGACTGGAAACTCAAGGTCGCCAAGCTGCTGTGTGATAACCTGAGCTTTGACGTGATCCAGAGCCATGACGACTGGGGCAGCAAGACATCCATGTTCTTCTCCGTGGACAAGTTCCGCGAGCTGCTGAAGCCTCATTACAAGCGCCTGTACGACTACTATCATGAGCGCGGGATCATCGTTATGCATCACTGCGACTGCTACGCCGCGGAGCTGGCTCCGGAGATGGTCGATCTCGGCGTGGATATCTGGGAGGGCGTACTGCCCAGCAACGATATCCCCAAGGTGCAGAAAGCGACCGGCGGCAAAATGCTGCTCATGGGCGGACTTGACCAGGGTCTTATCGACCAGGCTGACGTTACCGAAGAAGCGGTACGCGCAGAGGTCCGCAGAGCCATTGACGAGTACGCCCCCGGCGGCGCATTCCTCCCCTGCATCGGCTCCATTGAGTGCCTGAACGCATGGGTCACCCCCATTGTTATCGACGAGTGCAACCGCTACGGCGAAGAGTGGCTGAAAAAATATCAGCAGCAGAATGCGTAATCATAAGAGATAAACCGCCACGGCGGAGAGCGGCAGGGACGCGGCAAATGTCGGCGCGTTCCTGCCGCTCACTTGATTTTTGAGCATTGCGCGGATATAATGTTTCGACAACAGCTAAGGAGATACACCGCCATGAAATGCGTCTGCTGCGGCAGAGAATTGACCGAAAACGATAAAATTTGTCCCGCATGCGCTGCCCGGCGTGTGACCGCGTGCATGAGCTGCGGGAGGATAGAGACGGAAGGAAAGACCCTGTGTCCGCAGTGCGGAGGCGAGGTGCTGCCCGTATACGATCTTACGGTCGAAGAAATGCGGCAGAAGGGTTTTCACTGTTTCATCCCGTTCTCGGATGATCATATTTTCGATATTTATTTGGGCGGCAACCGCGACAGGGAAGGATATGTATTCCACAATGAAAAGGGCTATACCGGCGAGCTTACGGAAACGGTGGTCCTGCCGTCTATGGTAAACGGGCACATGATACACGGCATTTGGAACGAATTCTTCTGCAACGGAGACTGCTTTTTCCCGGCTGAGGTGCTGCGCGGGACTCTGGAGAGAATGCTGAAGATAAAGAAAATAGTGGTGTCCAACGGGATAAAGGATATATGGACCTTCGCTTTCATAGGCTGCAGCGGTCTGGAAACGCTTGTACTGCCCGCGAGCGTGGAGCGGATGAAATACGATTTTTACGATCTTCTTTCCGACGGGCTTGTGCCGCTCAGCCCGGGGCAGGACAGAAAGCCGATAACGATATGCTACAAGGGCAGCCGCAGTCAATGGGATAAGGTCGATACATCCAGCAGGCTCGTCGAGTATATGGAGAAGGGATATATCATACTGCGCTGCGATCAGACGGACGACTGAGGCAGCGTACAGAGCTTTCCCGTGATGTAGCGGCAGTTTTCGCAGATCTCCGGCTCTTCGATAAGAGAATGGTCCGCCCGCTCAAAAAAACGGCAGACGTTTTCGGAGTCGGTCTCCCTTCCGATCGTTTCGGGCTCGGCGCCGCGGTCGGGCGTATGCTGTAAAGACATGCTTTCCCGTTCCTTTCACGTTTTTGATGATTTTATCACCTTGCGGCGTGAAAGTATATACCGAAAAAGGGATATCTCAGCTGCTTTGCCCGTTTTCGTTCGGGATCTCCATCGGGCTCAGGTCCTTATACGCCTCCCGGGCTTCATCGTCGGCGGGAGGGGAGGGCATAAGGCCCGTGCATTCCGTGAAAGAGTTTACGTTCGATACGGAGGGAAAAAGGATCCCGTCCTCGCTCAAACCATGGGCAGCGTCGGTATCACGGGGGTTTTCCGTATGAGTGCCGAGACTGCGTGTTTTTTTCTCCGCGCCGTGAAGCAGATCGCGTCTGCCGCGCCTGATATCTCCGTAAAATGTCAAAAAGAACACCTCAATTCAGCTCGCCGCCGGGATGATCCGCGGAAGCATGTGTACCGTCAAGGCTATTGTTGCCGCATTATGAGTAAATATGCACCGAAAAATCATAAATACAGACATAAAATAGTGATATTATCTATTGACAAAAGCCGGTCGGTGAGCTAATATTGGTTTAACAATTTAAAGGAA
>JAGDDB010000062.1 GCA_017958265.1 Oscillospiraceae bacterium
AGACGCGGCGTCGGTCGGATGCGGGGGAGCGTTTACGGCGCATTTCGGCACGGGAAAGGCGAGAATTACCGACGTGAGCTGCGAAAGCCTCGTTTGCGGGGGAAGCACGGGCGATATCGTTTTGAAAAACACCGTCGCTTCCGACAGCTTCGATATAAATTCGGGAACGGGCGACGTGCGCTTTGAAAGCTGCGACGCGGGCCGGATAACGGTGAAAACCTCCACGGGGAGCGTTACCGGTACGCTTCGCACGGAGAAGGTGTTCATTGCAAAGGCGTCTGCGGGCAAAGCGGACGTGCCCGACACGAGCGCGGGAGGGAGATGCGAGATAACAACGTCGACCGGAAATATCCATATCGGGCTTGCGGATAAGTGACAGCCCGCAGCTGATCGATAATGAGGACGCCCTGCAAAACTTTCGTAATGCAGGGCGTCCGTTATTTTGGGTAATAAGTCGTAAATTTATCAAAAATGCTTTTTCTTATTAAAAAAATCCCGATAATGGCGCGAAAGACTTGCCTTTTTATCGCAGAAAGATATATAATTCATCGGATGAATTGTATCGCTCCTTCGATCGGGACTGCCTTTGCCGGGCATGGCGCGCCGCTTGGGAAAGAGCGGGGCCCGTCCCGGACGGATATGAAAAGGGGGGACCGCGCTTGCTTCACAGAAAGTATGTGAGCGACTACACCCTGCAAAACACGCTCGGGCCGGACGGCAGACAGCGCACGGTGAGCGTGTACGGCGGCCCGGTCTTCCGTTTCGTAAAGAAGGGGGCGGAGCTTCGCCGGGCAAGACTGCGCCTGGCCGCGTATGCGGCGGTGTGCCTGCTTGCGCTGATCGCGCTGCTGCTGCTTCCCGCTCCGTCGCTGCATATGTGGTACGTCCTGCCTCCGCTCGCGTTTGCGCTTTTGCCCGCGGCGGGAGTGGCGGCATGCGCCGTGACGCTGATCGGCAAAAACACGCTCGAACGCAGGCAGAAGGACAAAAGCGCCGGGGGACTGAGGCTGAGAAGCGCGGCCCTGGCGGTCCTGGCCGTGATATCGCTGATCGGGCAGACCGTATTTATGCTCCGAGCCGGGCGCACGGCTCTCGACACGGCCGTAGCGGCCTGCACGCTGGCAGCGGCAGCCTCCGCGCTGCGCATAGTTTTCCTCGGAAAGGATTTCGCGCTGGAGGAAGAAAAAGAGCAATAATAAATGTAAATCCCTGTCGTATGACAGTAAAACAAAAAAGGAGAATTTAAGATGAACGGCAAAAAGTTACTGTACCTTTTGCTGGCCGTCGTGATGCTGGTTTCTCTCGCAGCCTGCACCGGCTCGAAACCCGCCGATACGACCGTCAGCAATCCTCCCGCGAGCGGGAACGAAGGCGATTCTCAGGGCAGCGGCGAAGAGCAGCCCCCCGAGGAGCCCAGAGACACGATGGTCTATGCCACCGCGACTTTCGGACAGAAGTTCAGCCCGTTTTTCGCGACTACGGCGTATGACATGGATCTGGTGAACCTGGTCTGCGTGGCACTTCTGCCCTATGACCGCGGCGGCGCCATGATCCTGGACGGCATGAACGGCACCACGCGCAGGTACAACGGCACCGACTATCCCTATTCGGGCATAGCCAACTGCGAGATCGTGCAGAACGACGACGGAACGGTTGACTACAATCTGACCATGCGCGACGATATCGTCTTCTCCGACGGCAAGCCCGCCGACATCGACGACGTTATTTTCGGCATCTATGTTCGCATGGACCCCACCTATGACGGCAGCTCCACTCTTTACGCTCTGCCCATCACCGGCGTGACGGAGTACCGCTCCGGCATGGACAGCCGCGGCAACGCGATATTTGCCGACGGTGAGAACGGATATACCGAAAACGACAAATATACCGAAGATCAGTACAATGCATTCTGGGAATACTACAACGATCAGGCCGGCGCCGATTTCGCGCAGGAGATCGTTGATTACTGCATAAGCCACGGCTACAACAGCGCCGACGACTCCGTAGCGGCATGCGCCGCCACCTGGGGCTGCGAGCTTCCGGACGACGCCACCGCGAAGGACTTCTGGGACACCATAGTCGCCGCCTACGACACCACGGAAGAGGCTGAGGAAGTCGAGAGCGCCGGCTCCACTCGCCTGCAGCTCACCATAGCCAACCTGGGCGCCGACTATCAGACCGGCGTGGAGACGGGCGAGTCCGCCCCCAACATTTCCGGCATCATCCGCACCGGCGATTACAGCATGACCATCCATATGGACAGCTACGATGCCACCGCCATTTATGAAATGGCGTTCGGCGTGGATCCCCTCCACTACTACGGCGACGAGGCCCTTTACGATTATGCCAACAACTCCTTCGGCTTCAAGAAGGGCGACCTCAGCGGCGTAAAAGCAAAGACCACCGCTCCTCTCGGCGCGGGCCCCTACACCTTTGAAAGCTATGCCAACGGCGTCGTCACGCTGAAGGCCAACCCCAACTATTTCGAAGGCAAGCCCGTGATCGAGTATCTGCAGATGAAGGAAGCGGTCGATTCCGACTACGTGCCCGGCACCGTTACCGGCACCTTTGATTTCAGCGTTCCTTCCATCAACGACGCCACCCTCAAAGCCATAAAGGACGCCAACTCCAATGACGAGCTGGTGGGCGACGTTCTTACCACCTACCTCATCGACTACCGCGGCTACGGATACCTCGGCATCAACGCCGATCTGGTCAACGTGAACGGCGAGCCCTCCTCCGACGCCTCCAAGGCTCTGCGCAAGGGCTTCATGACTCTGTTTGCCGTATATCGCGACACCGTTATCAATTCCTACTACGGCGACCGCGCCAGCGTTATCCAGTACCCCATCTCCAACACCTCCTGGGCCGCTCCCCAGCCCGCCGATGAGGGCTACCGTCAGGCCTACTCCTTAGACGTGGACGGCAACCAGATCTACGATCCTTCCATGAGCGCCGAGCAGCGCTATGCCGCCGCCAGGGAAGCCGCTATCGGCTATTTCAAGGCCGCAGGCTTCACCTATGACGAAGAAACCGGCAAATTCACCGACGTTACCGATACCTACGAAATAATGATCCCCGGCAGCGGTGAGCAGGATCACCCCGCCTACGGCGTTGCGATCGCCGCTTCCGAAGTTCTTGACGAGCTGGGCATCAAGCTGCAGGTCAACGACGTGGTCACCTCCACCTGGAACAATGCTCTCGAGGGCAACACCGCCATGATGTGGGCCGCCGCCTGGCAGGCTTCGCTGGATCCGGATATGACCCAGGTCTACCGCTCCAACAACGCCCACGGCAATGGCACCAACTCCAACCACTACTCCGTCGACGACGCCGATCTTGACGCCCTTATCGACGCCGGCCGCGCCAGCGCCGACACCGAGGAGCGCAAGAGCATATACAGAGACGCGATGGACATCATCATGGACTGGGGCTGCGAGCTGCCTCTCTATCAGCGCAAGGACTGCTATGTGGCATCGAGCATCCGCGTTGACAACGACACCATGCCCAAGGACCTGACTCCGTTCCACAACTGGTATTCGGAGATCCAGACTCTCGCCGTAAAGTGATAGATACGGACAAGGGTCGGGACATGCTCCGGCAGGCATACAGATAAAGCTGATCCGCGGCACGGAAGGGGGTTTATCCCTTTTCCGCGCCGCGGCATTTCCATGGGAGTCTCTCAGAGATCCGGACGGCAGCCGGCCGAGGCCGGCTTTCTGAGAGGCACCCGGGATCATTTTTGCAGTAGGGGGGATACGTTATGCTGAAGTTTACGGTCAAACGTCTGTTATACAGCGTTCTGATCCTCTTCTTCGTAATGTTTCTGATATACGTTCTGATGTACAACATGCCCATGGGATATATCGAGACCAAGGCAAGAGAGCTTGCCTCCCGCCCGGGCGCTACGAAGAGCTATGCGGAGTGGCTGTCGGATCTCAACGCCCAATACGGTATGGACAAGGGCGTGGTGCAGGGATATTTCGTATGGCTCTCATCCGCCGTGAGAGGGCAGTGGGGCGACAGCTGGGCGTGGACCGTGCCCGTTACGCAGGAATTCAGAAGCACGGTTTGGTTCAGCTTCGCGCTGGGGCTGGTGTCTTTTATCTTAGAGATAATCATCGCGATCCCTCTGGGCATAACCGCCGCGAGAAAGCAGTACAGCTTTTCCGACTACTTTACCACGGTCGTGTCGATGATATGTATATCGATGCCGACGTTCTTCCTCGCCACACTGCTGAAATACGTGTTCTCGGTCAAGCTCGGCTGGTTTGACCTGACCGGCATGCAGAGCAGGAACTACATGTTCCTGTCCGGCTTCGGAAAGGCGCTCGACCTGGCCAAGCATTTCGTGCTGCCGGCGATCACGCTGACCGTGGTAAGCATCGGCTCGCTCATGCGCTATACGCGCACGAACATGCTCGAGGTACTCAATTCCGACTATATACGCACCGCGCGCGCCAAGGGCGTGGACGAGCATAAGGTCATATACAAGCATGCTTTCAGAAATACTCTCATCCCGCTCGTGACGATGCTGGGCGGCTCGCTCCCGGGCCTGTTTTCCGGCGCGCTCATTACGGAAACGCTTTTCGGGATAAGGGGCATAGGCAACGCGTCCTACTCCTCCATGACCCAGGCGGACGTTCCTTTCGTAATGTTCTATCTGGCGTTCATTTCCATACTCACGCTGCTGGGCAACCTGATCAGCGATCTGCTCTATGCCGCGGTCGATCCCCGCGTGCGCCTGAGCTGAGGAGGCGGAACGATGGACAACAGAAATAAATCTTTTTATGAAATGCTCAAGCAGGACGCGGCGAAAGAGGAAAACAAGTCCGGTGAAATGAAGCTGGACGACATTGCCCGCGTAAAGGTCCTTTCTCCGGGAAGGCAGGTATTCAAGCGCTTTGTCAGAAACCGCCTCGCCGTTTTCGGAGCCTGTCTGCTGATAGTCATGTTTGTGTTCTCTTTCCTGGGACCGCTGGTTTACCCCTACGGACAGAAGCAGATATTTTACAAATATGACGCGCAGAACGTAAATTACGCCCTCGCGAAGGAAAATTCCACCTACAACGGCTATGTGCTCGACTCCTCTTTTGAGGTCGAGCGCAGCGTGAACAACCTGATGAACAGCAGCATCAAGCGCATGCTGGAGGACGGAAAAAAGGAAACCTATATTTTCGGCGATGAGGTTTGGCACGTCGAGGAGAGGGCGGAAGAGGTATATGTGCTTTCGCTGACGGATTCCCGCCAGATATGCGTGACCGGCTCCGGAAAACTGACGGTGGGCAATTTCGACACCATCAGCGGCAAGCTGAACTATTCCTCCGCCGAGGTGGAGGGCCTCGAGGAGGCGGCCGCCGCGGCGAACATGAAAGGCTCCGGCGGAAGCTTCACTTATGACGGAGTTACCTACGACTATGCCCGCAGCGGCGGAAAAAGCTATGATATAACCACGGAGCTCAGCGGCGTGAATTACAGCGCCGAGGCTCCGGGCGAGGGCTTTGAGCAGGCCATGGAAAAGGCCGTGGGCAAGGACGACTGTTTTGAGTTCGGCGGCTCGGATTACGCGATAATGAAGGACGGACAGAGATATTACGTTTACTCCGTAGAAAACGACAGGGCGGCTAAGGTGTTCACCAGGCTGACCTTCGACCTCTTTGAGCCGGGAAACAGCGTATCCGATGAAATGCGCGTAGGCGCGCTTATGAATACGGACGGTAGCTTCACCGCCGACGGACGCGAATGGACCGCGGCCGATGAGGACGGTCTGCTCATAATACGCGGGGACGACGGGAAGGAATTCGCCGAAATGAACACCTTCTCGATCCGCCGCTATTCCGGCGCGGATACGGTGGAATACGATCTGAAAAAGGCGATCACCGAGACCGTGGAGCAGATGCAGGACGAAGGGAACAAGACCGCCGAGCTGGTATACCGGCTGCCGCAGCAGAGCGAGACCGGCGAATACGCCTACGACGAGGACGGTTCGCTGCTGTATCAGGATACCGAGCTTCACATCACCCAGCGCGACACGGGCGAATACGTTATAAACTGCGATCAGATCATTTATGTGATAGACAGATTTGCCGGGCCGTCGATCAAGCATGTCCTCGGCACCGACGGCGACGGATTCGACGTTATGTCGCGCATAATGTACGGCGGCAGGGTGTCGCTGATGGTCGGCTTCGTGGTGGTGTTCATCGAGGTGCTGATCGGCGTTATCATGGGCGGCCTGGCCGGATATTACGGCGGATGGGTGGATAACCTTATCATGCGTCTGGTGGATATATTCTACTGCCTGCCCAGCCTGCCGATAATGATCATACTCGGCGCGATGATGGACGCGCTTCGCCTGGATACCCGGGTCAGGCTGCTGGTGATGATGGCCACGCTCGGCGTGCTCGGCTGGGCGAGCGTGGCAAGACTCGTGCGCGGACAGATACTCTCGCTGCGCGAGCAGGAATTCATGGTGGCGGCGGAAGCCACGGGCATAAAGGTCAAGGACAGGATATTCCGCCATCTGGTGCCCAACGTAATGCCGCAGCTGATAGTTATCGCCACCATGGGCATGGGCTCGGTCATCATAATGGAATCTACTCTGAGTTACCTCGGTCTCGGCGTGAAGCACCCGCTGGCCACCTGGGGAACGATAATCAACTCGGTCTCCTCGGCCTCGGCCATGGCGCATTACGCTCATATATGGATACCCGTGGGCCTGCTCATCTGCGTGACCGTCATCGCCTTCAACTTCGTGGGCGACGGTATGCGCGATGCGTACGATCCCAAGTCCAAGGGCTGAGAGAGGAGGAAGAAACATGTCGGAAAAAAGCAAAAAGAAAAGATCCTCTTATATATCGGCCGGAGAGTCCAGACGGATAGTGCACTTCAACCGCAAGGTGATGCGGAAGCTGGAAAAGGAAAGGGCCGACGCCAACAAGGACGAAAGACTGTATATCACGCAGATGAAAAACCCCGACAATGTGGTCGAGTTCGATAATGTCTGCACGTACTTTTTCACCGACGTCGGTACCGTCAATGCGGTGGACGGCATCAGCTTCGAGATACCCCGCTGCTCCACCGTGGGCGTGGTGGGAGAATCGGGCTGCGGCAAGAGCGTTACGAGCCTGTCGCTGATGCAGCTGCTCCAGCGGCCCAGCGGACAGACAGTGGGCGGAGAGATACGCTTCAATATCGGCGACGGCAGAGCCTATAACATAGTCAATACCCCCACGGCGAAGATGCGCGAGATACGCGGCAACCGCGTATCCATGATATTCCAGGAGCCGATGACCAGCCTCAATCCCGTTTTCCGCATAGGCGATCAGGTCAACGAGGTGCTGGAGCTGCATCACCCGGAGATGACCAAGGAGCAGATAAAGGACCGCACGCTGGAAATGCTGGAAATGGTCGGCATAGCCAACAAAGAGGGCGTATACAAAATGTACCCCCACGAGCTTTCCGGAGGCATGCGTCAGCGCGTGATGATAGCGATAGCCCTCGCGTGCTCGCCCGAGCTCATCATAGCCGACGAGCCCACGACGGCTCTCGACGTTACCATTCAGGCGCAGATCCTCGACCTTCTCAGGGAGCTGAAGGACAAGATAAACTCATCGATCATGCTGATAACCCACGATCTCGGCGTGGTAGCCAATATGGCGGACTACGTGGTGGTAATGTACGCGGGCCGCATAATCGAAAGAGGCACCGCCGAGGATATCTTCTATCATCCCTCGCACCCGTATACGATAGGCCTGATGAAGTCCAAGCCGGTGGTGGGGAAAAAGGTGGAGTCGCTCTACAATATAGAAGGAAGCGTACCCAACCCGGTAAATATGCCGAACTACTGCTATTTCAAGGACCGCTGCGAGCAGTGCGTGGATAGATGCGCGGGCGCATACCCGCCGGAAATAAAGATCAGCGATACCCATTACGTTTCCTGTTACCGTTACTTCGATACCGGCGAGGTGGGAGAATATCCCAGATCCGTGAATACGGAGGAGCTGCTGAGATGATGACAGACGTTGAAAAAAAACTCGGCGGAGCCGCCGAAAAGGAAGATTATATCCTTGAAGTCAAGTCGCTGAAAAAGTATTTTCCGATCAAATCCAGCTTTTTCAAAATGACCGTCGGCAATGTCAAGGCGGTGGACGGCGTTTCCTTCAAGATCAAACGCGGCACGACGATGGGCCTTGTGGGCGAGTCGGGCTGCGGCAAATCCACCGTGGGCCGCACGATACTGCGCCTGCAGCCCAAGACCGACGGAGAGGTGCTGTTCAACGGCGAGGATATTTTCGCCCTGTCGAGAGAGCAGCTTCGCAAGATCAGACCGAAGATACAGATCATATTCCAGGATCCGTACTCCAGCCTGTCCCCGAGACTGCCCATAGGCGAGATCATCGGAGAGGCGGTGCGCGAGCACGGGATAGTGCCGAAAGAGGAGTACGACGAGTATATCAGCAATATCATGAGAGAGTGCGGCCTGCAGGAATATCATAAGGACCGCTATCCCCATGAGTTCTCCGGCGGCCAGCGCCAGCGCATATGCATAGCAAGGGCGCTCGCACTTAATCCGGAGTTCATTATCTGCGACGAGCCCGTCTCGGCGCTGGATGTGTCGATACAGGCGCAGATAATCAACCTGCTCAATAAGCTGCAGGATCAGTTCGGGCTGACCTATCTGTTCATATCCCACGACCTCAGCGTTGTGGAACATATTTCGGATACGGTGGGCGTGATGTATCTGGGAAGCATGGTCGAATATTCCGATACCGATAAAATATTCGATAAGCCCCTGCATCCGTATACCAAGGCCCTGTTTTCCGCCATACCGGTGCCCGACCCGCATTACAAAATGGAGCGCATCACCCTGGAGGGCAGCATACCGTCTCCGGCAAATCCGCCCAAGGGCTGCAAGTTCCACACGCGCTGCAGGCAGTGCAGCGAGCTGTGCTCTTATGCCGTGCCGGAATGGGCGGAGATAGAGGAGGGGCATTACTGCGCCTGCCATTTGTACAACGACGCCGAGCGCACCGAAAGAGCGGAGAAGGCGATGGAGCTCGAAAAGGCCAAGGGAGCCTCCGCGGAGAAGAAAGAAAATGAAGCGTAAGCGCAGCCCGCTGCCGGAGGGCGACGACGGCCGCGTGATAGCTAACATGAACGTGGACGGCATGCCGTGGTACGACGCGCGCGCGGACAGAGCCGGTCCGACGGAGAGCGGGGAGCGGACGGAGCTGCGCGGCAGACGGCAGAAAATGGCGGCCCTGTGGGGCGCTTTGACTGCCGCAGCCGTGGTCGTGCTGCTGTTCGGAGGCGTGTTTTTCCTCGTGATCCTCCTAATGGACATATCGTGGAGATAAACCAATCCGTCGGCAAAGTCCAATGACTTCGCCGACGGATCGAAAAGGGCGCTGTCTCAAAACAGCCGAAAGGCTGAAATGAGGCAGCGCCTTTTCCGTGAGTAAACCGTAAGCCGGGTTCTGTGCGAGTATTGGCCGATAAACGCTTGCTCGCGACGGTCATCTGTCTCGGCGTGCCGTTGCCGGCACGCTCCAGCCACCTCCTCGGGAACAGCCGGGCAAGCCTTGTCCCCGTTGCCGCGGTGTTGCTGCGGATAGATTTTACAGTGTCGGACAGTTCCCTGCCGACAGGTGAGCTCTTACCTCGCCTTTCCCCCCTTACCGGTCCGGGGCAGAATGCCCCAAACCGGCGGTATATCTCTGTTGCACTTGTCCTGAAGTCGCCTTCGGCGGGCGTTACCCGTTATCCTTGCCCTGTGCAGCCCGGACTTTCCTCACGCCGTATCCTTTCGGACGGCCCGTACGGACCGTTTGGGCGCGCGACCGTCCTGTTTGCTCACGGACGGATTTTACCCTAAGGGCCGCGGCATGTCAAGGATTGAATTTTCCATGTATCGGTAATATAATAACATCGGCTGTCGCAGGCCGGGCGGTACCGCCCGGACGGGGACGACGGCCGATGCGATATCCGTGGGAAGGTGAGACCTGTGAAGCTGAACGAATACGTTTCGGCGCTGAAAAACAAAAGAGTGGCCGTGATAGGCATAGGCGTAAGCAACGAACCGCTTATCAAGCTGTTGAGGGACGGCGGGGTGGACGTTACGGCGAGAGACAAGACCCGCAAGGGGGAGGAGCTCGGCGTAAGGCTTATCACGGGAGAAGGCTATCTTGACGATATAGATGAGGACGTGGTTTTCCGCTCGCCGGGCATAAGGCCGGACAAGATCAAATTGCGTCCGGGCGCGGTGCTGACGAGCGAAATGGAAGCTTTTTTCGAGCTGTGTCCCTGCCCGATAATAGCCGTCACCGGCAGCGACGGCAAGACCACCACCTCCACCCTCATCGCAAAGCTGCTCGAGGCGGCGGGGAAAAAAGTATGGTTAGGCGGGAACATAGGCAGGCCGCTGCTTGCCGACTGCGATAAGATAGAGCCCGACGATCGGGCGGTGGTGGAGCTGTCGTCCTTTCAGCTGATGAGCATGCGGCGCAGCGCGCACACGGCGGTAATAACGAATGTGGCGCCCAATCATCTGGACTGGCACACTTCGATGGATGAATATGTTCGGGCGAAAAAGAACATTTATCTGTATCAGCAGCCCGGAGATGTCTTCGTTACCAACGCGGACAATGAGATAACCCGCTCGTTCGCTTCGGAAACCACGCGGCTTTTCAGCATGAAGGAAAAGCAGCCCAACGGCTGCAGCTATGACGGGAAGAGCATATATTTCGGCGATGAAGAAATAGTCAGACGCAGTGATATACTGCTTCCGGGAGACCACAATATCGAAAATTACATGGCCGCCTTTGCGGCGGTATACGATACCGTGGGGAAAAAAGCCTGCGTGGAAACGGCGCGCAGCTTCGGCGGGGTGGAGCACAGGATAGAGCTTGTCAGAGAGCTCAGGGGGGTAAAGTATTACAACGACTCGATAGCTTCCAGCCCGAGCCGATGCATAGCGGGGCTGAGGTCCTTTGAGGGCAGGGTGATACTCATTGCCGGAGGCTACGACAAGCACATACCTTACGACGTGCTCGGCCCGGTAATAAACGAAAAAGTGAAGACGCTCATACTCACCGGGCAGACGGCGCCGAAAATAAAGGAGGCCGTGCTCAGCGCCGGGGGAGAAAAGCCGAGGATCATCGAGACGGACGATCTCGGCCGGGCGGTGCTCGCCGCCGCGGCGGAGGCCGGGGAGGGAGACACGGTGCTGCTTTCGCCCGCAAGCGCGTCTTTCGACCAATTCAAAAACTTTGAACAGCGCGGCAATTACTTTAAAAAGATCGTATCGGAGCTGAAATGATGGAAATAATCGAAGTGTTCAGGCGCCTTGTCTCGGCGCCTTCGCCGTCGGGCGCGGAACAGGACGCCGCGCAGGCGGTGCGCGAGCTGCTCGGACCGCTTGCGGACAGAGTGGAGACCGACGTGCTCGGAAACGTGATCGGGGCGCGGCTGTGCGGAAAGAAAAACGCAAAAAAACTGCTCATCGAAGCGCATATCGACGAGATAGGCTTTATTGTGACCGGCCATGAGGAAGGCTTTGTGAAATTCGCGCCTTTGGGCGGAGTTGACGCGCGCACGCTTCCGGGAGCGGAGGTGACCGTGCTCGGGGAAAAGCCGCTGTACGGAGTAACTGCCTGCCTGCCGCCGCACGTTCTTACGGCGGAGGAGCGGGAGAAAGCCTTTGAGATACAGGACATGTATATAGACCTGGGCCTTTCCCGGCAGGAGGCGGAAAAGGCGGCTCCGGTCGGGACACGGGGGATATTCCGCGGCGACATCCTGCTCAGAGGCGGCGATATCATTTCCCGCGCCCTGGACGACAAGCTCTGCGCGGCCGTCCTGCTCTGCGTGATGGACGATATCAAAGACGCCGAGCTTGACGCGGACGTGTATTTCATGGCGGGAGTTCAGGAAGAGGTCGGCATGCGCGGAGCGGGGGCAGGGGCCTTTCGCGTGGATCCCGACATCGTCATAGCCACGGACGTTACTTTCGCCTCCGCGCCGGACTGCACCGAGGGAACTTTCAAGCCCGGGAGCGGGCCGGCGATAGGCGTGGGTCCCAATGCCGACAGGGCGCTGTCAAAAGCGATGATCCGGACCGCCGAGAAAGAGGGCATACCTTACAGCGTGGAGGTCATGCCGAAAAGCTCGGGCACGGACGCCTGGGTCATGCAGATCTGCCGCGGCGGAACGGCCACCGCGATAGTATCAGTGCCGATAAAGAATATGCACAGCAGCGTGGAGACCGCGCGCATATCGGATGCGGAAAACACACGCAGACTGCTCAGCGCCTTTATCAGGGGAGGTATACCGAAATGCTGATCGAAACGCTTAAGGAGCTGTGCGCGCTGCCCGGAGTATCGGGCTGCGAGGACGCGGTGAGAGAATATATCATGCGCCGCGCGTCAAAGGTGAGCGGCGATATCGTCACCGATCCGATGGGCAATCTGATAGTGAATGTAAAGGGAAAGAAAACGCCGGAAAAGAAGATCATGCTCGCGGCGCATATGGACGAGGTCGGCGTAATAGTGACGGGCTTCACCGACGGCGGATTTTTAAAATTCGATTTTGTAGGCGGAGTGGACCGCCGCGTGGTGATAGGCAAAAAGGTCGATATCCAGACCGACGAAGGCGTTTTGCCGGGAGTGATAGGCCTCAAGCCCGTGCATCTTCTCGAGGGAGAGGAAAAACGCAGGGTCCCGCCGACGGGAAGCATGTATATAGATCTCGGTTTCGACAGCCGGGAGGAAGCGGAAAAAAAGGTCTCCTTGGGCGACAGGGGCAGCTTCGACGCCGGCATGACCCTGTTCGGAGACGGCTTTATAAAGGCAAAGGCAATAGATGACCGCATCGGCTGCGCCGTCATGCTTGAAATAATGGAAAAGAAGCCCGCGGTCGACTGCTGTTTCGTTTTCACGGTCCAGGAAGAGGTAGGCACCCGCGGAGCCGCCGCGGCGGCATGGACGGTAAAGCCGGATATGGCCGTGGTGATCGAGGGAACGACAGCGGCGGATCTGCCCTCCCAAAAGGGCACGGAAAAGGTTTGCTCGCCCGGAAAGGGCCCGGTGATACCATTTATGGACGGCGGCACGATATACGACACGGGCATGTTCAGGCAGCTTACCGCCCTGGCGGATAAGCTCGGTATCCCATGGCAGACAAAGACGAAGATATCCGGCGGCACGGACGCGTCGGCCCTGCAGAAAACGGCGGGCGGCGCGGCGGTGGCCGCGGTATCGGCTGCGGTACGGTATATCCATTCCCCGTCAAGCACGGGCTGCATCAGCGATTTTGAGAATATGGAAAAACTCGTATCGGCATATTTGGAGACGTTATGAAGATATCACGGGAAATTCGCGATCTGGCGGCCGAAGCGGAAAAGCTGGCCGGAAAACGCTTTGAGCGCATAGACGCCGTCGCCGCCGAGAACACCGAAAAGGTGCTCGATGCTTTTGCGCAGTACCGCGTTTCCGAGAGCATGTTCGCGGGCAGCACGGGCTACGGCTACAACGATCTCGGCCGCGACACGCTTGACAAGATATACGCCCGGGTTTTGGGAACGCGCTCGGCTTTGGTGCGGACGGGCTTTGTCAACGGAACGCACGCGATATGCTGCGCCATGTTTTCCGCCGTGGGGACGGGCGATACGCTGCTGTCGCTCACGGGAGCGCCTTACGATACTCTGCGCAGCGTCGTGGGCACGGGCCGCGACAGCTTCGGCTCCTTCAAGACCTACGGCATAAATTACAGACAGGTGGAATTGCTGCCGGACGGTACGCCGGATTATGAGAGCATTGCCGAGGAAGCGGCGAAGGCCGACGTGAAGGCGGTCTTTATCCAGCGTTCGGGCGGATATACGGGCCGCGGCGCTTTTTCGGCGGCCACGGTGAACAAAATGATAGAAACGGCGAAGAGCGTTTCGCCTTCCGTTGCCGCGATAGTGGACAACTGCTACGGTGAATTCGTCGAGACGGAGGAGCCGAAAGCGGATATCATGGCAGGGTCGCTGATCAAAAATCCGGGAGGCGGGCTTGCGCCGATGGGCGGTTATGTCGCCGGGAGCGAGGAACTTGTCGAAAACGCCTCATTCAGACTTACCGTGCCGGGCACGGGCGGAGAGGTGGGAGCGAGCCTCGGAGCCAACCGCAGCCTTTTCCAGGGGCTGTTCATGGCGCCGCATACGGTGGCGCAGGCTCTTAAAACGGCGGTGTTCGCCGCCGCTCTTGCCGAGCTGATGGGCTATGAGGCCCGCCCGAGCCACGATGCGGAAAGGTACGACATAATCCAGTCGCTGGTATTCAATTCGCCCGAGCTGCTGAAAAACTTCTGCCGGGGCATACAGGCCGGCTCGCCGGTGGACAGCTATGTTTCTCCGGAGCCCTGGGATATGCCGGGCTACGAGGACAAGGTCATCATGGCGGCGGGCGCTTTCATACAGGGCTCGTCCATAGAGCTGAGCTGCGACGGCCCGATGAAGCCTCCGTACAGGGCGTATCTGCAGGGGGGCCTGAGCTATGAGGCGGGCAAGCTCGGAATAATGACGGCGGCCGAAATGCTGAGAGGCTGACCGAGAGAAAAAAGCGCATAAAGAGCGCATATAATATACCATGGTCGGGACATATGCCGGCGGCGGGCGGAGCAGACGCCGCTTCAGACGAAAGCTGATCGGAGCGGCGGCGGTATGCGCCGGAATATTGCTCACAGTCTCAATGTGGATGAGGATGACGCCGATAGTAAGGGCGTTTGCGGCCGCGGAGGCAAAGAACGCGGCTTCCGAGGCGGTAAACGGCGTGATAAGCGAGCTTTTGAGAGAGGGAAGCATGGATTATTCCGAGCTCGTTACGCTGGAAAAGGACGCCAACGGAAAAATAAGCGCGCTGACGACAAATATGGCCCGTATCAACGTCCTGAAGGCGGAGGTGACCCGCCGCGTCATTGAAAGAGCGGCGCATCCCTCGTCGGCCGGGTTTTCGATCCCGCTGGGAAACCTTTTCGGAGGCAGTCTGCTGTCCGGACGGGGACCGAGAATACCGATCAGCGTGATGAGCGTGAGCAGTGTGGACACCGATTTTATCAACCACTTCAGCGGTGCCGGCATCAATCAGACGCGCCACAGGATAGTGGCGTCGGTGGCTATGGATATAAATACCCTGACTCCCGGAGGCAGTGTTCGGACCAAGGTCGTCACGCATGTGACGGTGGCGGAAACCGTGATAGTGGGCGACGTGCCGGAGAGCTTCACGTATTTCGAAGGCGACGAGCGCTGGGATGAGGATCTGGAGAGATACGATATTACTACCTGACAGAGGACGGACCTATGACGTATATTGAAGAGATCGAAAAGCTGCGCAGAGAGCTTACGGAGCATAATTACAGATACTATGTGCTCGACGATCCTACGGTAGACGATTTCACCTATGACGCGATGATGCGCAGGCTCATTGAGCTGGAGCAGGAGCATCCCGAGCTGATGAGCGAGTCTTCGCCCACAATGCACGTGGGCGGCGAGGCGGTGAAGGGCTTTGACGCCGTGGTGCATGAGGTGCCGCTGGAAAGCCTGAACGACGTCTTTTCGGACGAGGAGATGCTGCGCTTCGGGCGCCGTGTGGAGGACGAGGGCGCCGAGGGCATATATACGGTCGAGCCGAAGATAGACGGGCTGAGCATGGCGCTGATCTACGAAAACGGTGTTTTTGTAAAAGGCGCCACCAGAGGCGACGGTCAGGTGGGCGAGGACGTCACGGCAAATCTCAGGACCATCCGCTCCATTCCGCTGAAAATCGAAAACGCTCCGCCGAAGCTGATAGTACGCGGAGAGGTGTTCATGCCGCTGAAGGTGTTCGAGCGCCTCAATGCCGCGCGCGAGATTAACGGAGAGAAGCTTTTTGCAAACCCGAGAAACGCGGCGGCGGGCACCATGCGCCAGCTGGACCCGAAGGTGGCCGCGGCGCGGGGGCTGGACATCATCATATTCAATGTGCAGTATGCCGAGGGAATAAGCTTCGAAACGCACAGCAGCTCCCTCGAATGGCTCCGGGAGCGGCGCTTCAAGGTGATAGATTACAGCGTATGTACGGGCATAGAGCAGTGCGTGCGGCGAGTGGCGGAAATAGGCGAGCAGAGGGACAGATACGAATTCGGCATTGACGGCGCGGTCGTCAAGCTCAACAGCATAGCCGACAGAAACAGGCTCGGCAGCACGGCCAAGGCGCCGCGCTGGGCTGCGGCATACAAGTATCCTCCGGAAATAAAAACGAGCCGCGTAACGGATATTGCGGTACAGGTGGGCCGTACCGGCGTACTCACGCCGAAGGCGGTGGTGGAGCCCGTGCGTCTTGCCGGGACCACCGTGACCAACGCAACGCTCCATAATCAGGATTTCATATCCGAAAAGGACATACGCATAGGGGATACCGTTCGTATACGCAAGGCAGGAGAGATAATCCCGGAGGTGCTCGAGGTGGTCTTTTCCGAGAGACCGAAGGAAGGAACGAAGCCTTACTTCCTGCCGGACTTTTGCCCGGTGTGCGGAGCGCCGGTCAGCCGCGATGAGGACGGGGCGGCGGTGCGCTGCACGGGCGCGGAATGCCCCGCGCAGCTGCTGAGGAACATAGTCCATTTCGCATCAAAGGATGCGATGGATATCGACGGGCTGGGAGTGAGTCTTGCAAAGGCGCTTACGGACTCCGGGCTGATATCGTCGGCGGCGGATCTTTATTATCTCAAGGCGGAGGACGTGGCCGCGCTGGACAGAATGGGCGCAAAAAGCGCCGATAATCTGATAAATGCGATCGAAGCCTCAAAAAAGGCGGGAATGGCCCGGTTGGTATACGCTCTCGGCATACGCCAGGTCGGCCTGAGCGCGGCAAATGTGCTTGCCGAAACCTTCGGCAGCATCGGGGCCCTGAGCGAGGCGGGCGAGGAGCGCCTGCAGGAGATAGAGGATATCGGCCCCGTTACGGCGAAATATATATGTCAGTGGTTCTCAAATCCCCAGTCAAGGCATCTTCTCAAACGATTGGAGGAGGCCGGGGTCGGCATGGAGCATGAAAGGCGCGGCGGAGAAGACCGGCGCTTTGAGGGCATTACCTTCGTTCTTACGGGCAGTCTGAGCTCCATGACGCGCTCTGAGGCGGAAAGCCTGATACGGGACAGGGGAGGTAAAACGGCCTCGTCGGTTTCAAAAAAGACCGGCATCGTCGTGGCGGGTGAAAACGCCGGATCAAAGCTGGATAAGGCGCTGAGTCTGGGCATCAGGACGATAAACGAAGACGAATTCGCGGAATTGCTGAAATAAAAGACCCCTATCAATAAAAAAGGTACGGGCGAGAAAAAATGCTTGATTTATGCTCCCGCATGTGCTAAAATCTTCGACGTTGACACGGCGCCATAGCCAAGCGGTAAGGCAGAGGTCTGCAAAACCTTTATCCCCGGTTCAATTCCGGGTGGCGCCTCCAAAAATCCTGCGCGATAGCGCGGGATTTTTCCTTAGTCACTATTCACTATTTTCTTTCCCCTTTGTCACTTCCTGCACAGGATTTTTGGAAGTAAGAAGTAATAGTGAATAGTGAAGAAGTTGAAGTTGGAAGGTCAAAAGGGGAAAAGAAAAATGACAGAAAGTCCGTTGAAGCTCAAATC
>JAGDDB010000063.1 GCA_017958265.1 Oscillospiraceae bacterium
GGACAGTCAGAGGGTCCGGACGGAGACGGAGAAGAGCCTCCCGGCGGACAGTCAGAGGGTCCGGACGGAGACGGAGAAGAGCCTCCCGGCGGACAGTCAGAGGGTCCGGACGGAGACGGAGAAGAGCCTCCCGAGGGACAGTCAGAGGGTCCGGACGGAGAAACGGAAACAGTGAACGAAGGATCGCCGGGGAATACGGGAGCCGAGGAAGCTCCCGCCGGAGGGCAGTCAGAGAGCCCGCCGGAAACGGGACCCGAGCCCGGAGAAAATACGGGCGGCGATACTTCTCGGATATAATACATCGGCAAAGGTACCGACCGTCCGAAGGCAGACGGACGGGAAGTAAAACAAAGGACCGGCATTCGTCCGAAGGCAGACGGACGAACGGTAAAACAAAGAATACGGCTCTCATCCGAAGGCAGACGGATGGAGCCGGAAGAATAAAAAGATCGGCGTCCTCCGCTCCGCGGGGAGCGGAGGGCGTTTCAAAGGGTATAAGGGGAAACGTTTGTATCCTTTGATACGCGGCTGAGCGGCCGCCGGTCACGGGCACGTCCCGGGAGAAACGACTTTTACGGAGGACCGTAATCTTGGAAAGATCGAAAACACTGAAACGCCGTTTTATCACGGCGATCATTGCGCTTATTGCGGTCCTCGCGGTAGCGGTCTCCACAACGGTGGCGTGGTATATTTTTACGGTAAACGCTCATACCACCAAGCTGCACATGGCGGCCGGTACCAGCGTATCCCTGCAGATAAGCAACAGCGCGGACGGTGAATTCAGCTCATCGGTGAGCCTGGAGAAATTCGAAGGCTCCCTCAATCCCGTTTCCACCGACAGCATACGCGGAGGCTTTCAGAAGGTAGCCGGATTTACCAACTATTCGGAAAACAATTCCCTTTTGGCCAATCTGTTCAGCAAGAGCCTTGAGCTGGATAAGGATTACTATAAGACCTCCCTGTTTTTCCGCACGGGCGCCGAAGAGATGAACATTTATCTTTCGAATGTGGGATTTAAGGACAGCGATGAGAACAACCCCATATCTTCCGCGATACGTATCGGCTTCGCAGTGCCCGAGCAGGACCGGGAATTTATTTTCGCCATAAGCGATAAGAAAAACCCGCAGAGGAATTACAATACCTTCAACGGATATGAAGGCTGCGTGCTCGATTCGAGCAGGACGGACGGGGCGACGGTGGAGTTCACCCCGCTGGATGCGAACAACTACTGCCTGTACGATCCCTCGACCGGAGCCGTGGAGCTGAAACCCGCCTCTCAGGTGCTGTGTACTCTGCACGGGAACGGCGGCAAATACGGCGAGCCGGTCCGGGTGGAGGTATACATATGGCTGGAGGGGTGCGACGAGGACTGCACCAACAACCTCTGCGCCACTACGCTCAAAGAGCTGGCTCTCAGCTTTGCCGGCTTGCAGGGATAAAAGCATCGGCGCGTTATTGACGAAATGCGCACTATAATGTTATGATATCACGATCAACTGTTAAAGTATCGACAGTTGAAAAAACGGAACGGCCGAAGCATCGGTATCGTGACGGGAGAGGAGGAAAGAAAAATGAAGGCGGGACGGCTTAAATTTTCGGCGGTTTTGGCGCTGTTTTTTGCAATGGCGGCGCTGGTAACGCTGATAGGCTCGACGTATGCCTGGTTTTCTTTCCGCTCCTATACCAACGTGACCCCCATATCGGGTACTGTCAGCAACGGCGACGGCAGTCTCCTTATCGCCAACAGAGAGGACGGCGTATTTTCGGAAAACTGTGAACTGATCCTCAACGACGCCTCCGCGGAGCTGCTGCCGATATCCACGGCAGATCTGGAAAACTTCTTTACGGTCATTTCCCAAAATCGCAGCGGTATCGCCACCGGATATGCTCCGGCCCCGGAAAGGGCAAAGAGCAATACGCTCAACGGTACGCTCTATCTCAAGGGCGACCGCGCCGGTTTTGACGTATATTTCTGGCTGCCCTCGATGGACTGCGGAGCGGACGGCAGGGCCCTGGCCGCCATGAGACTCGGGCTGAAGATCAGCACGGCGGCGGGGACGCAGACGCATATTTTCCGCCTGGACGCTTTAGGAGATACCTCGGCGGCCGAAACGCGCCGCACCGTTCCCGAGAGCGGCACGGTGGTCGCGGCAGCGGAAGAGGGCTCCGCGCCCGCGTATATTGAAGATCCTTCCGTTAATATAACCGACGCGGCGGCCGGAGGCACGGAGGATGGGCCGCTGCCCGGCAGCGTGCGTCTTTGCGCCATAGCGACAGATGAGATCGCACGGGTGGATTTTTGGCTGTATCTGGAGGGCTGCGACGACAACTGCATAAACAGCGTTCAGGGACGCGACATAGCCCTGCGCTTCGGATTTGCCGGTATAGAGAACGGCATGTGAGCCGGCCCTTTGGCCGATGAGAGGAAAAGAGATGCGAAAGGCAGCTGAAAAAATGAATACGCCCTATTTGAGGCGCTCCGCCTTTGCGGCAGTGATCATGATCGCCATACTGTTCAGCGTGCTGACCGCCGCGACCTTTGCATGGTTTTCGTCAAACCGTATGGTGGGCACCTCGCGCGTTACGGGGCGAACTGCCGTAGAGAATGCCGAGCTGCTTATAAGCAGTTTCGGCGGCGAAAACTTCCGCGGCTCCGGGCAGGCCGACATCGTACAGGCAAACAGATCCGACAGGGAGTTTCTCATGCCGGTATCCACGGCAGACCTGGTCCATTTCGTAAGCTCTTCGGCCGTGGGAGAGGGCTATGCCTCTTACTTTACACCCGTAAAGGACGAAAGCGGATATTTCCGCGGACGGGTTTACATAATGGCAAAAGTCGACGGCGCCGAAAACGCATCCGTAGCGCTTTATCTTGACGAAAGCGAGCAGTCCGGCGGTGCGACGGTACAGGCAGACGCGGAGGGGAGCCTTATCCTGAATGCCGCGCGTCTCGGCCTCATTTTCAACGAAGATCCCGACACGGCCGTTATACTGCGCCTGAGCGAGGATGAAAACGCTCCCGGCGGACGCGCCATGAACACGATGGTGAACGGCGAAGTCATGGAAGAGGGCTCCGTGCTGGACAGCAGCGGAGACACGGTAAAGGCAGTTCCCGATCCCTCGGCTCCCATAGGCGACTATACCGTAAAAGAAGGGGACGAAAGCGTTCCGCCCCGGCCGATCTTCACGGCACAGGCGAATGTGATATATCCGGTTGATATTTATTTCTATCTTGAGGGCTGCGACGCGGACTGCACCGAAGCGATAGCCTTTAACGGCAATGAACTGCATCTCGCCTTTTACGGCGTTTTGAGCTGAAGAAGGGAACGGAATGGATAAGGAAAAGAAACAGGGAACGCGGCGCATGGCGGCGACCTCGCTGCTGCTGCTCCTCATCGCGCTCGCGGCGGTGACGGCTACGACGGTGGCGTGGTTTTCGATATCCAGCCATACTCTCGTACACAGCCTGAGCATGGACGTGACCACGGGAGCCGCGCTGCGCTTCGATACGGTGCCGCACGGCGAATTCATAGAATATGTCGAAACGCTTTCCGTGAAAGAGATATTCGAAAAAATACAGGAGCAGTACGGGTATGACCCCTATTCGGCTAAGCTCGTTCCCGTCACTACGGACGACGGACGTGTTTTCACCCTGAGGGACGGTACGGTCCGGCAGCCCGAGACAGGCGCTTATCTCGATTTCACACTGCATTTTATGTCAACCAGAGAGATGGATGTGCATCTTTCCTCCGCTCACGGTCACCGCGGAAACGACGGCACTTTGGTCACCTCCGAGCTGGCAAAACTGCCCCAGGCGCTGAGAATAAGCTTCACCTGCGGGGAAAAAACCGTCATTTTTGACCCCGGAGCGACGGAAATCGATTATACAAGCAAAAATATCCTCATTTTTGGCTTGCCACAGGCGGAAGACATGATATATAATGATACGAACAGTTTGTTTCACATAAAGCCCGATATCAATACGCCGGTGGACGTGCGTATATGGATAGAGGGGACGGATGAGGCCTGCAGCGACGATATCAGAGGCGGGGACTATTCCATACGCCTGAGATTTGTCGGCACGAATGAGAACTCTATTCCGATAGAATAATAAATGAATACGAGGTTATTGTTTATGAAGGTTGTCAAAAAGGCAGCGACTATTCTCGTCAGCGTGATTCTTTGGGCAGTCATACTTGTAGCCGCGTTGTTTACTTTCACGACGATGGCGACCAAGGACAGCAATAATGTCGCAAACATCGGCGGCTATACTCCTCTTACCGTCCAGACCGACTCCATGGCGCCGACGTTCTATTCGGGCGACATGATAATCATCAAGAGGGTCGATCCGGCCTCGCTCAAGGTGGGCGACATAATCACGTTCCATACCATCATTGAAAACCAGTATGTTCTCAATACCCACCGCATCGCGGAGATAGACGAGGATTACGGTTATCGCAGATACACCACCAAGGGCGATAACAACATGGTATCCGACCAGCACATTATTTCCAACGGAGATATCGTGGGCAAGTATGTGGGCAAGGTGGGAAAGCTCGGCAAGTTGATGGACTTTTTGAGCAGTTCTGTCGGCTTCCTCGTAGTGATAGTGCTGCCCCTGCTTCTCTTCTTCATTTATCAGATCTATCACCTCATCACCGTCAGCATGAAGCTGAAAAAGGCCACGGCCCTCGAGATGGCGGAGGAACAGGCAAAGATACTGTCCTCGGCCGGCGCCGATGAGGATGCGGAAAAGATGAAAGCCGAGGCGGAGAAAGCCAAGGCCGAGGCGCAGGCGGCACTGGAAGAGGCAAAGCGCCTGAAGGCCGAAGCGGAGGCCCAGCTTGCCAAAGCAAAAGAGGAAGACAAGGAAGACAAAGAAGACAAAGAAGACTGAAGCATACATCCAATTAAATAAATAAAAAAGATACAAGGACTCAAGGCAGCCCCAATGATCGGATAACCGCTTCCTTGTGGTCGCCTGTATCTTTTTTGATATCGAACAGCCGAAGGGCGGCGACCGGCGCGGTATAATGCCGCCTGCGCCGCTCAGGCGCGCCGATACGGAAGAATATCATTCCTGCTCGGTTTCGCGTTCGGCCCGATAAGCGGCGGCGCCGTGGAAGGATCGAGCTTCGCCGTACTGAAACCTGAAAGGAAGTCTGCATTTTAATGAGCGATCTTTTGAAGCTGGCATATGACCTGATAGCCAAAGTGGTATACAACGTGGTATCCTGGCTGCTTGGCTTCGTAAAAGGATTTATACAGGTATTTATTACGGGATGGGCGGATTATTCTACCATCTTCAAAATGTATTTTCCCTATTTTACCTTCCCTGTAAAGATCCTCGCCATACTCCTCGCGCTCATCCTTATCGCGATACCCGTGCTGTGCATCGTTATCCTCATCAGGAGGATAGTGCTGCATGTGCAGCTCAAGGCAGTGGATGAGGACAACACGGTGCTTTATAAGGAAATAGGCAGGCTAAACCGTCAGGTCCTCGATCTCATGGATGAGAAAGCAAAAATACTCAACATGAAGGTCAATACCGTCAACGGCGGACCCGTGGTGGTAGAGGGCAGCGAAAATACCGTGTCCGACATGTCGTCGGGCTACGGGGCGCCGGTGGGCGTACAGAATATATCCACCGGGATAATCGATCCCCTTGCCGATCCGACGGCTGTCGGCGGCGGCATGGTCGCAGGCGGTATGGTCGGCGCAGGCGGTGCTGTCGGCGGCGGCATGGTCGGCGGCGTGGTCGGCAGCGGCAGCATAGGCGAGGCCAACATAGGCGAAGACGCTCTCAGCGCCGCGACGGCGGCTGCGGTTTCCGCGGTCACCGCGGCAAGACAGCAGAGCGAGGAAATGGAGAGAAATACCGTAGACCGCTTCCCCAAACTCAGCGTTGTGGACGCCAAATACGCGGACTATGAGAGACCGGAATTCGACAATACCATCGATCTGCAGCACTTTACCGAGAATTTCAGGCTTTTTGCCGCAAGTCAGATGAAGCTCTATTATACGCCCGAAATACTCCGCCGCTTTGTGGCGGGTATGGCGGCAAGCAAGCTTCTCATCCTTGAGGGTATATCCGGTACCGGTAAAACCTCGCTTCCGTATTCGTTTACGAGATATCTCAACAATCCTGCCACGATCATTTCTGTCCAGCCTTCGTACAGGGACAGGACGGAGCTTATAGGTTATTTCAACGAGTTTTCCAAGCGCTTCAACGAAACGGAGTTTTTGCGCGCCCTGTATGAGGCCAATTACCGCGAGGATCCCAGCATCGTGGTGCTGGACGAGATGAACCTGGCGCGTATAGAGTATTATTTCGCGGAAATGCTTTCCGTGCTCGAGCTGCCCGACAAAAACGAATGGCTGCTCGACCTGGTGCCCACCGCCTGGCCGGGCGACCCGGTAAAGCTCGTTTCCGGCAAGATACGCGTACCGTCTACCATATGGTTTGTCGGCACGGCCAACAACGACGACTCTACCTTTACCATTACCGATAAGGTCTATGACCGTGCCATCCCCATAGAGATAAACGAGAGAGCCGAGGCCTTTGAATGCGAACTGCAGCCCCGCTGCTGCGTTACCTGCGAGCATTTGGAGGAGATGTTCGCAAAGGCCAAGGAGGATAATCCCATCACCGACAGCACTCTGGCAAAGATGCTCAAGCTGGACAGTTACCTGCAGACCAGATTCAAGCTTGCGTTCGGCAACCGTATCATGAAGCAGATGTACGATTTCATCCCCGTATATGTCGCCTGCGGCGGCACGGAGATAGACGGCCTGGACTACATAGTAGCCCGAAAGGTGCTTAAAAAGTTCGAGAGCATGAACGTTAGCTTCGTCAGAGACGAGATAAAGGGCCTGCTGCAGTATATGGAAAAGACCTTCGGAAAGAACAACATGCAGGACAGCCGTTCCTATTTGGAGAGGATACAGAACCTCTACTGATACCATGTAATTTGCGTTTTGGAGGCGCGACATGGCAAATACGCTCAATGATCTATATCTGAAATACGTAAATAAGGTCGGCGCGACGGTAGAAAAGGACCGTTATTTCCAGTACCTTTTTGCCATGACTCAGGCAGGAAACAATGTGCTGCATCAAACGAGCAAGACGCTGCACAAAGTGGTTGACGAGGAATGGCTGACCACCATAGAAGACAGCCTTGACTCCATCAATAAGATCATCGCCAATCCCCGCCGCTTCGTCGCCACCAGCGAGCAGGTCGTTCCCGTTGCGCTTGCCAAAAAGATAACGGCAGACAGCGTAAGGCACCTCAGTCAGAATACGCAGTTCATTGCCTCAAATGAAGACGGGGACGTACACCCGACAAGGATACTGAACGTTACCACCGAGGACAGCTACGATCTTTACGAAAACCGCTTTATTTATCACCTCATCCAAAGGCTCGTTACCTTCATAGATAAGCGTACCGATCTTATATTCTGGTCCACCGGGGACGAGACCATGAATACGCTGACGATGGAGAGCGATGTGGACGACGCCTACGAGACCATCGAGTACAGGATGGAGATGAGGATAAAGAACCGTCAGAGCTTCGCCGAGAATGACAGCGACAACATGAATGTGTTCATGCGTATCGACCGCGTCCGCCGCATGGTGATGAGCCTGAGGACCAGCTCGTTCTGTTCGCTGCTGGCAGGCTGCGCCAAGGTGCGCAGTCCCATTCAGCGCACCAACCTGCTGATGAAGGACCCGGATTACCGCAACTGCTACAAGCTTTGGCAGTTTCTCGAGCGTTATGACAGCTTAGGCTATACCATCGAGGAGCAGGACCGCGCTTTGGAATTCGATGAGGAATTCCTCATACAGCTCCAGACGAACCTTATAGCGAATTATGCCGTTTTCAAAAGCATACTTGAAGCCGACAAGCGCGATCTTTCCGAAATGCCGCCCAAGCGCCGCCGTGTAATAAAGCCCAAATTCCTCAAACGGGTGGAAGAGCAGATAGTCGACGACTATAACATTGAGGACGTCGAGATCAGAAAGGTGATCATAGAAGAGGTCACGCAGGCTCAGCTGGATGCCGAGGCAAAGCTGGCGGAGGAGACCGCGCGGGCCGAAAAAGCCGAGAGAGAGCGCGACGAGGCGGAAGAGAGAACGACCGAGGCATATTCCCGCATGCAGACTGCCATCGAGCAGATGACCGCGGCGGAGCGCGCGGCCGAGGACGCCGCAAAAGCCAGGCAGGACGCCGAGGAAACCATGGCGAGGACGGTCCGTGCCAGCCGCGAGAGCATACAGGAGGCCGAAAAGGCGCGTATAGCCGCCGAAAAAGCCGCGCAGGAATATCTGAACGAGAAAAACGACATGGACGCCGAGCGCCGCATGGCTTTGGAAGCAAAGAAGCGCGCCGAGGAAGACGTCGTCAGGATGGAAGAAGAGGTCAGCACCGTCGAAAAGCAGATCATATCCGAGCGCATGGCCCGTGAAAATGCGCAGGAGGCGGAAAGACGCGTTCGCGAAGGCCTCAACGAGCTGAGGGACGCTCTGAAAAAAGCCGAGGAAGAAGCCGCCAGATACAAAAAGCAGGCCGAAGAGAGCGAGGCGGCAAGAGCGAAGGCCGAGCAGGAAGGAAAGCAGGCCAGAGAGACGGCCGCCGACGCCGTGAAAACCGCCGAGAGGGAAGAAAAACTGCGCCTGGAAGCGGAGCAGAGGGCCAAAGAGAGCGACGAGGCCATGCAGAAGGCGGAAGCGGAGCGCAGCAAAGCCGAGAAGCTCAGCAGCGAGGCGGTGCAGGCCGCCGAGCGCGCCAAACAGGACATGGAAAAAGCCGTGGCTCAGAGCGCGGCGGACAAGACGGCTCTCAGAGAGGCAGAGAGCATCATGAAATCGGCCATGAAGAGCAGGGACGAGGAAATACTCGCCCGCATCAGGGCCGAGGAAGAAAACGCCGACGTACTGCATAGGCTCGAGGAAGAAAAGGCGGCGCGAAGCGCCGCGGAGCAGAGGGCCGCGGAAAACACCCTCGGCAAGCTCATTTCCAATACATTCGGGCGCGGCAGAAGCGGCAGGTAAGGATAAGCGCACACCATGGTTAAAAAAATACTGTATTATCTTGTCAACACCCTTTCCGTACTGCTCATAGTGGCCGCGCTGTTCGCGCTGCTGAGCGTGGTACTTACCGGAAGGAACGGCGCGCCCAGCATATTGGGCCACTCGCTTTTCCGCGTGGTCAGCGGCAGTATGGAACCCGCGATACATGAAAACGATATGATCATCGTGAAGCAACGCGGCGCCGGGGAAGTGAAGCTCGGCGATGTGATATCTTTTTATTCAAAAGATCCCGCGCTCAATTCGGCGGTAAATACGCACCGGGTGACCGCGATAGAGGGCGAAGGCAGCGAGAGGGTATTTACCACCAAGGGGGACGCAAATCCCGTAGATGATAAGTATACCGTCGGCGCGAAAGAGCTTATAGGCGTGGTCGTATTCCACTCGTCTTTCCTGGGCAGGCTTTCCAGGCTGCTGTCCAATCCCGTGGTATTCGTCCCGCTTATCGCGGTACCGCTGCTGGTAATAATGCTGACAAATATGATAAAGACCATACGCGTCGCCCGCATTGCGGTGCGGGAAGAGGAAGAAAAAGCGCTGGAAGAGGCCCTGGAGAAGATCAAGCGGCAAAAGGCCGAGGAAAGCGCGGGGCAGGACGGCAAAGAGGAATAATTCGGAAAAGCACCGCGGTCATTGCTCTCACACGGCCGATCCGGAAAGATCGTCCGATATGAAGAAGCAATGATACCGTTTTCGGGGGAGATCATGGCACTTTTCAAAAACCGGAAAAACGTAAAAGAGCAGGAAAAGGAAACCGAGGTACAGCAGAGCGCCGAGCAGCCCCAAAAGCGCGAGGCGAAAAGAACTGCGCTGACCTCGGGACGCATGGCCGCGCTCTATCAAAAGCTGTACCAGTGGATATTTTCCGTGAATATCAGCATGGACGTATATCAGATAGAGTCCGGGGAAGACAGCCTTGCGGGCAGGCAGCTGCCGATACGCGGCTATTACCATGACCTTTACGCGGCTCTTTCGGCAGGCGTGATAGAGGAGCAAAGGGACGCTTTCGACGAGATGTTCGGTGCGGAAAGCATAAGCCGAGCCATGAAGGAAGGCAAGACCAGCCTCGGCGGCATTTTCTGCGCCTCGGATTTCGGCAAAGAGAGCCCCGATGATGAAAGCGCGCCGAAGAGCGAAGATCTGTCATGGTACGAGTTCCGCGCCGAATGGGACAAAGACATCAACCTGAAAAACATGGTGTTCATTTTTTCGGTGCGCCATGTCAGCAGCGATCTTGACGCGGGCGCAGGCGCCGACGGAAAGGTATCGGACGTAAAAACCGACGGCGACAGCGAGACCGATTGGGATTACACCCGCGCAATGGCGTTCAATGCGAGCAGGAACGGGATCACCTTTGAGTATGACGCGGAAAACGACTGCATGTACGTTCATCGCTCCAAAAGAGGCGGCGAGGGAGACAGAGTTACCTCCAACTTCCTCAAAAACCTGGTTACAAGAGCGGATTTCATGGTATCGCACGAGAGCGTGTCAAGCGTTAAGGAAGCTCTGCGGAACGACGCGGGGCGCGGTATCCTGGAAAGAGAGATACTTTACCGCAAGGACGGGGTATACGGAGCGCCGTTCAATCATTACAGGCTGAGGACCGCTCCCGTTCACGAAGAAAACGGCATAAGATGGATAGTGGGTATCCTGGACAATGTGGAAGAAGAGTCCGCCGAGCGCAGGCGCAACAGCGAGATCGCTTCCGAAATAAGCGGGATGCTTGACATATTCAAAGTTAAGATCTATCAGATAAACGTAACTCAGAAGCTTATCTTCAATATCGTCCAGGATGAAACGGGCTTCCACAGGGAGGATAAGCCTCAAAACCTGGAGGAGTACATAAAAAAGCGCATTGCCAACGGCAGGATAGCGCCGGAGTATCAGGAGGAGTACCTTCACTGGCTGGAGAGCGAGTATCTGCATCGCAAGACCGGCAGAGGGCCCTATGAGTTCGTAGCGATGATAAAGGATATCGGCGATCTGGACTACCGCTGGTATTCCGAAACGATAACCGCTATCAAAAGTATGCCCGGTCATTTCCTGCGCTGGCGCAGGGACGATACCGAAGGCCATCGGGAAAGAGACCTGGCGTATCAAAGCAAAGAGCTGGAGCATCTGACGGAATATAACGGAGAGATGCTCGATACTCTGGCGAGCCTTGTTGAGTTCAGAAACGTGGGCAACTACGAGCACATCGGACATGTGCGGGACATAACGAAGATACTCCTTGAGGATATACAGAAGCGCAGCCCGCAGTACGAGCTGAGCAATCGTGATGTCGCCCTGTATTCGCAGGCAGCCGCCATGCACGATATCGGCAAGATAACCGTGCCGGATTATGTCCTCAACAAAGAAGGAAGATATACTCCCGAAGAATTCGAGATAATGAAAAAACACACCACGAGCGGCGCGGAGATCGTTGAGCGCATCAATCTGCCCGGACAGGAGCAGTTGAAGGAAATGATCAAGGATGTTGCCAGGCACCATCACGAGCGCTTTGACGGCAACGGTTACCCGGATATGCTCGAGGGCGACAATATCAGCATAGGCGTCCAGGCGGTGAGCCTGGCGGACGTGTACGACGCTTTGGTAAGCGAAAGGTGCTATAAAAAGGATTACGGCTTTGAGGAGTCCATGAATATGATCCTCGGCGGAGAATGCGGGGTTTTCAATCCCTGCCTGATCGAAAGCCTGAAAGCCTGCGAACCGGCACTTCAGAAATTATACATCAACAGAAATTGATCATCCCCGGCGATACAGATACACAGAGGAGTTAGGCAATCGAATATGGCGGAAAAACTGAAAATAAGAAGCGGCTCAAAACTGCAGATGTCCTTTGACGCTCAGGTGGGAGCGGAGCCGAACTTCAATATGGTTTGCACTTTTTATAAGGCACTGGACGAATCGGCGTTTTTGGTATCGATACCGATGGTCAACGGGCAGCCCGTGCCCAGTGACGAAACGAAAAAGCTTCTCATCCGCTACGGAAGCGGAGAGAACGCAATGATCCTTGCCGGCTATGTGGACGACGTTATCAAGGAAGGCATCAGACGGTACTGGAAGGTTCGCCGCGTAACGGAACAGAGACAGTTTTTCCAGCGTGCCGACGAACGTATCAAGGTCGCTCTCAGAGTGGAATACATGCAGGATACCTGGCCCATGAACGACGATCTTCAAATAATGAAAGAGGACGGTCTGACCCTGGATATTTCCAACGGCGGTCTTGCGTTTTATCTCAACCGCCGTTTTGAGGTGGGCGAGGTTTGCCAGGTCACGATGCCGCGCGTGGGAAACAAGCCCGAGGGGCAGCTGATAGAGAACGTCATAGGCGTGGTCTGCTGGCAGCGTGAGGCGCCGAAGGGCAGTCCCTTCCGCCTGATATGCGGTCTTCAGTTCAGATTTGTGAATACATCCGAAAAGGAAACATACGCGGCATATGTCGCTAACGCGAAAAAGAAATTCGGACTGTAACGCGGGAGCGGGAGTACGGAGAAACAATGGCGAAATCAAGCAAAAAAAACAAAATAAACTCCGCTGACGCCATGCCGTTGGACCCTCTGGGTTTTGACGAAAGCACGGGGTCTTTCTCGGATGCGCCGCGGACCGGACCGAAACGTCCTCCCGACACGATAAAACGGAACCGCAGGGACAGACAGCAGGTCATCCGCGTGGAAAAAATCAAGCAGGCGCTGGAGGAATACGGAGAAGACATAGATACGGACACCGTAATGAGTCTGTATCTGCCTCAGCGCAGGGCCAGGCGCTTCGGCGCAGCGCTGCTGCGCCTCAACAAGCTGCATCTGCTCCTGCTCCTCCTGCTTTTCGGCCTTGCCATCCTTTTCATCATGGCTTTTACACAGGAGAAAATGGGCAACTTCACCATCAACCTGA